>DATBTN010000003.1 GCA_036559195.1 Candidatus Baltobacteraceae bacterium | reverse complement strand
GCGCCGAGGCGACCCGCACGCGGCTCCGCCGCTGCAGGCGATCCCCATCGCGACGCAGCGTCGCGCGTACAAGCTCCTCGAACAATACGTTTATGGGCCGGAGGCATGGAACTACTCGCCCGCGCTTCTGCAGCACATGGTTTCGCAATACCGCGACGACGACTGGGACGGCAGCCTTCCGCCGCGTCACGACGTCGCGGTCGAGCAATTTGCCGGTGCCTATCAGATGGCGACGCTCGGCCGGCTCTTCGCACCGGTAACGCTCCAGCGTCTCGACGACATGCAATATAAATACAAACCGGGAACCACGATGAACCTCGCGGACCTCTTCGACTGGATGCAATCGGCGATCTACGGCGATGTCGGCAAAGGACATGCGATCCCGCTCGTGCGGCGCGACTTACAAGGCACCTATCTCGCGCTGCTCTCACGCCTGACGAACGCTCCGCTGCCGGGAACGCCGCCGGACGCGCGATCGATGGCGCGCTTCGAACTCGGCGCCCTTCACGCGCAACTCCAGAAGGCTCTCGCGCGCGGCGGGTACGATGTGCTCACGCGCGCGCATTTGGAAGAGCTTGCCAGCGACGCCGACCGTGCACTCAAAGCGCAGACGGTCACCTCGGCGGCGGTTTCTAAAGCGTAGGTATCGTCGCCGCCTCGCCGCGCTCGAGCGCGTCCGCGGCTTCGTTTAGCCGCACGGCGAGCGCACGGGCCTCGCGTGCGACGTTCGTGGCATTGTGGCGCAGGATCGGTTCCCACATGGCAAAGGACGACCGCCCGAGGCGGCGCATCTCGCGCGCCGCCGGTCCGCAGAGCGCATCGAGCGCGGCGGCGTTCGTTTCGTCCACGAGTGACGAGGCGAAGAGCGTTGAGACCAGTTGCGGTAGATGGGACGTGCGTGCGACGAGGCGATCGTGCTCCGCGGCATCGATCGCGAGCGGATTCGCGCCGAGCGAGCCAATGAATCGTCGCGCCCGCTCGTCGAGCTCCGAGCTCCCCGAAGAAACGTAGGCCCACGTGCATCCCTCGAAGAGGTCGGCGCGCGCCGCAAGGGGACCCGTGCGTTCGGTCCCGGCCATCGGATGGCTCGCGACGAACTGCGGCAGTGCGCGTCCGGCCGCGCTCACCGCGGCTTTGACCGAAGCGGCGTCGAGGATTAGTTCCGCGTTGACCGGTCGCGCTCTCAACCGCTCGATCTCGGTAAGCACGCCGTCGAGGTGCGTTGCCAAAACGAGAACGTGCGCGGCGTCGTACAGCGCGTCCGGCGAAGCGGCCGCGTCGATAGCGCCCGCGCGGCGCGCGTTTTCGAGGGCGGCGGGGGCGATGTCGCAGCCGAGAACGTGCCAGCCGTTTGCGCGCGCGCGCATGCCAATCGACGCGCCGATCGCGCCGGTGCCGACAATGCCGAGGATACGCGCGCTCACGGCGCCGCGCCCGGAAAGAGATCGGGCCGCAGCGCGGCCGCTTTATCGAGATACACGTGCTCGATCTCGCGCTGACTGCGCCGCGTATTGACGTGCATGAGGATTCGAACGACTTTGTCGAGCGATCCCGGAACGTCGATCTCGCTGAAGTGAAGCATCGGCACGTGAACGAGCCCCATTTCGCGCGCGCCGAGCGCCGGAAAAGCCGCGCGTAGATCCGGCGTTAGACTAAAGAGCACCGATGCGATATCGTCGGTGTCGACGCTATTGCGGCTCAGCATCTCTCCGAGGAGACGCTTAGTGGCCGTTACGATCGCGCCGGCGTCGTCGGCATCGACGGTGATCGCCCCGCGGACGCCGCGCATCTTGAACTCGTTCATACCGTCGCCCGCGCTTCGTGCGCGATCGGAATGGTATCGAGATCGGCCATGATCTGCGCGAAATCGTCGAACGTCAAAGCCTGCTCCTTGTCGCTCTTGGCCTCGGGCGGATTGGGATGAACCTCGACGAGCAAGCCGTGCGCGCCGACGGCTTTGGCCGCGCGGCAGAGCGGCCGAACCCAGCGCCGCACGCCGACGCCGTGACTCGGATCGACCAGCACGGGCAAGTGGGAACGCTCGCGCAGCACGGGCACCGCCGAGAGATCGAGCGTGTTGCGCGTCGAGGTTTCGAACGTGCGAATGCCGCGCTCGCAGAGAATCACGTTGGGATTGCCCTCGGCCATGATGTATTCGGCGGCCGCGAGCAGTTCGTCGATCGTCGCGGAGAGCCCGCGCTTCAAAAGCACGGTATGTCCCGTGCGGCCGACCGCTTTGAGCAAATCGAAGTTTTGCATGTTGCGCGCCCCGATCTGCAGCACGTCGATTTGCGCCGCCATTCGCGCCACCTGATCGATCGTCATCACCTCGCTTACGACGGGCATTCCGGTCGCGCGACCGGCTTCGGCCAGGAGCGCGACGCCCTCCCACCCGAGACCCTGGAACGCGTACGGGCTGGTGCGCGGCTTAAATGCGCCGCCTCGCAGCATGACCGCGCCGCGCGCCTGCACGGCGTGCGCCGTTTCGATTATCTGCTCGCGCGATTCAACCGAACACGGGCCTGCGATGATGGCGAATTCGCCGTCGCCGATGCGAACGTTGCCGATCTGCAGCGTGCTGCCCGCCGGACGCGCCGGGCGCGAAACGCGCGGTAGCGCCGAATCGGCTGCCGACGCGAAGACGCGCGGCTGCCAGGTCTCCGGCAATCGCTCGAGTGCCGGCTGCGACGGTCGATCGTTGGCTCCAATCGGAGCGCCGTCGTGTGCGTCGTAACTGCCCAAGACGACGAGCGTTCGGCAATCGCGGCCGACCGCCGCGAGCGCGGCGGCAACCTGCGCGTTGGCAGCATCGCCGGCGATATCGGCGTAAAAGATATGATCGTCGCCATGACCCAGCCGCGGCTTCGATTCGAGTTTACTGAGGTTCACGGCGGATGCGGCGAGATGTGCGAGCGCGCGCGCGAGCGTTCCCGGGGCGTCGGCTAGACTAAAGATCAGCGACGTTTTGCGAGGCCGCGTGCCGGTTGAAATTGCCGTAGCTCCGACCGGCGTCGCGTGCGCCGGACGCACCAGCAAAAATCGCGAATATGTATTGGGATCGTCCGTGCAATTGGCGGCAAGTTCGATCAAATCGTAGGCGCGCGCTGCGGACGCCGGAGCGAGCGCGGCGATGGCCGGATTCCCGCCGCGCGCGACTTCGCGGGCGGCGACGCCGGTATCTTCGCAGGGGAGAGCGCGCACCGCCGGCAGGCCGCTCAAAAACTTGCCGCATTCGGCGATAACGAGCGGATGCGCGAGGACCTCGCGCACGCCTTCGAGCGTCGATCCGCGAACGCCGATCAGGCGATGATCGGTGCGCCACAGCACTTCGGCTACCGGAACCAGCGCGAATTCGGCAATCAGATCGTAGCCTTCGCGCACGGTGCCGCCGATCGCGTTCTCGATGGGGAATACGCCCAAATCGACGCGTCCGCCGGCGACCGCCACCGCAACGTCGCGATAGCTCGACGCGCCGACCGTGCTGCCTTCGATCCCGGCAGTACAAAAGTAATGGTCGAGCACCAGTTGTGAGTACGCGCCCCGAACGCCTTGATAGATTGCGATTGCCATGCTGCTCCCAGCTACAAAGAAAAAACCCCCGCCGGATCGGCGAGGGTCTGCGTAACGTCTCTCGTGTTATGCGCAAACGATCTCAGGCCGACCCTGCGGGCAGCTGAAGGTAATAGTACGCAACGTAAAGCCAAGACACGTGTGACATGTGACCTTCATAAAAGCACGATCCATCCCGGCTGTCAAGCCGGTTCGCGCGGGCGGACGCCGGTAATCCCAAACCGTTTCGCTAGATTTCAAGAGCCTCGAGCGTTCGTGGGGTATAGCGCGTAGCGGCCCCCGTCGCATTCGGTTTTGACAGCTTCGCCGTTGTCTCGTTGAGCCGTTCCACGAGGGCCACGACGTCTTTTGCGCTCATGCTTTGTCGCGGCGTAACGGCGTACAGCGAGTTCGTAATTATGAGGCCGTCTGGATTGGCGATAAAGCGCGGCACACCGACGTAGCTTGCCGCTATTGGGGCAAAACGCGGGGACACCACCTTCGGAGCAACGCCGCCCAGGTACGCACGGAGCGCGGGAAACCTGTCAACGTCGGCGGCGGATACTACGAGTAATACATGCCTGTCGGGACCGTCCCGCACAACGGGGATTCCATTTTTCGGAAAGGCCGTCGACCCGCCAAGTACCGGTTTGACGAACTGCTCTAAACCGTGCTCCGTTGCTTTCGCACGCGTCATGACGAACAGCTTACTATTTCCAGTCACGACGCCGCGCGCGACGCGTGCGATCTCACCTAACGTCATCTCGTTGACTCCACAAATAAGCCGAGGTCTGTCATGCGGTGAGACCAGAAGATCGTAAGACCTGCGGCCTGTGCCGCGAGTACATTTGAGACTGAAAAGACGCCTGCAAGCATCGCACTTGGGACCACGTTCGCGCGTCCGAACGCGTCGATCCACGCGGTATGCTTTGCGAGGGTGTCGTGGTTAAGGCGTTTGTAGGAATTAACTCCGCTGTTTGATACTTTGCACTCAATCGGAAGCATGCGATCGTCCCAGAGCCTGGCCAGAACGTCGGCTCGCTCCGGGCCAAAATCAATCTCATTCTCGGACACAATGCCGTGCGCGGGAAATTGCGCGTACGTCGATATTTTCTTTGCAACGCGTTTACCGGCAAAACCAATGGATTTTAAATAGTCGCGCACGGCGAACTCCTGGTCTTTCTTCGCAATCGACCGGCGAGCGCTTTGCAGCCGTTGCGCGGTGTGCAGCAGTGCCGAGGCGAAAATAGCGGTGGCCCGTTCGCCACCCGTCGGCTCGCGGTCCTCCGCGAGCCAGCGAAAGCGCCGCGGATCGATCGTCTTGCGGATTACGTCAAGGACGCGCTGCGCCGCTGCCGGGTCTGAACGCAACCGCTGCGAACTCAATGATTCGACATCCGCAAGGTTTTTTAGATCGTCCTCGGAGATTGGTGGGCCGGGGAGGTAGCGCAAAGCGTCGAGCAGTTTGGCGTCAACGATTCCGGGAATGTCGTCGGCTGTGAGCTCGTGTGGTTTAGCGACGCCGTGCTCATCGAACAAGCGCGTGAAGTCGGCACTGCGCCGATCCACCTCACGCCCCCACTTTTCAAGTGGTTCATCAAAACGAGTCTTTCGAAAGATTGCCAGCGCAGCCGCCGCGTCGGCGGTGATTTCGTCCTTTGTCCACTTTCCCGGAGGTGCGCTCAAGCCGGAACCTCAAGCGGTAGCGCTTCCATCTCGCCTGGTTCAAATTTCTCGAGTCCCCCATGATACGTCCGCCCCCGACCCACGAATGAAGCGCGGTTGGCATTAAGCGTTGCGACGATACGGGCGATCGTGTTTGAGCCCATCGGCGCTCGTGGGTAAAGCCCATGTGCGACGTTGAGGAGGCCTAGACCATCTGGGTTCGCCGCAAAGAGCGGCGCTTGACGGGCCATATACGTTGCGACGACCGGCGGCTTCGGAAATGCGAGGGACCACCATGGCGACCGGTGAGAAGTGACGTATCCGGTGTTGACGCCGGCGGCCTCTCCAGCGGCGAGATACGCCGCAAGGCGCCCATACTTCGAGGGATTTGTATCCCTAGGTACTTCAAGCCCTACGAGCCGATCCGGGCTGTCGTGCAGAACGCCGCAAGCGGCAGAGACTTCCTCGCCTGCACTGACGATTGGTACGCAGAAGCGTTCGATCCCGCGATCGCGCGCTTGGCACCGAGTCATCACAAAGAACGAGTTAGCGCCCGTCACTTGTCCGCGCGAAACCCGGAACGTCATCCCGAGGGTGTTACCCGTAACCTCGGGAACAGGTTCCCTCAAAAACGGTGACCAACGCTTCGCACTGCTCAAAGCCGCCCGCTCGATTTCTTGCCCGACATGTTCTAGTGTAACAACGGTGTTTGCATTTTGTATGTGCGCGACTCGTGCGGCCGTTCGCTCCTCGCCGATGCAAAAGGTTGTTATTGCCGCCGTGGTCATCGCGTCACTAAACGGGACACTCTTGGGATCGAAAACGGTCAACGATCGCCCGCCAAGGCCGTTTGTAAACATCGAGCGGATGACGCTGCCATACGCAACGTCAAGCCACTCAGCCGACGTTACAAAGGTCCCTATGTCGCCCGGAACTCCGTGCTTCGCGAGCGTCGCTAAATAGAAGATGGCATGGAGACCGGCGAGACCGGAAACCGAATGTCCCGCTTTCATTGCGAGCCACGCGGCGCACCCTTTCGTCTCGGGAGCCAGAGCGTGATGTCGAACGTAAGGCGGGTTCCCGACGAACGCAGTGCGCCCGTCGTAGCGCGGGATTTCCATCTGAACGTAGTCGGCTTGCCTGATGCGCGCGTGTGTCGCACCGACGGCCGCCAACGCCGCTCTTGTAAGTAACGTAGCGATAGGATCGAGATCCACAGCGATAATTTCGAGATTGCGTCGATGCATCGCCGCCGCGACGGCAAAACGGCCGCTCCCGCAACCCGGATCGACAAGTCGGTCGGGACGCTGCGCAAGCGCCCACTCCATCATCGGATCCAAGATCGTCGAGCCCGTATAAAACGCTCCCAGGGGACGCCGTTCAAGTGGCGACCGGAGCGCGCAGAATGCGGCGCCTAACGGGTCGGCGCCATCGCGAATCGCTGCGCGGGCGCGCCGTGCGTCTCGCTTCGTGACTGGCGACGCCCGGTGCGTGAGTAACGCTTCGCTCTTGGTTAGCGGTCCGCCGACATCGAGTGCGCCACAAGCCAGCGCAAGCCCAACCAGTTCCCGTAGTGATTCAGGGCTTCTCATTGCGAACATACGTTCGACGAGCGAATGCTAAGCATCCTCTCGCGTTTCTCGATTCATTTGGTGCTACAGCAGTGCGTTGAGGTCGGCGTGCGAGATGCGGTCGGATGCGAAGTCGAACGTGCCGCGGTCGCGCATCTCGGCGGCTGCCTTGCGAAACGCCGCCATGGCGTGTCCGTGGGCCGAACCGCCGCAACTGATACGCCGAACGCCCAATCGTTTCAGTTCCTCGACCGATGGTGAATCGGGCGCCGCCAGAACGTTGAGCGGCGCCGCGATCGCGCGGGCGAGTTCGCCGATCGTCGCGGCGTCGGTGACGCCCGGCACGAAGATCGCGTCGGCGCCGGCCGCAACGTACGCGGCGGCTCGTTCGAGCGTTAGACCCAGACGTTCGCCGGGCTCGCCGATCGAGGCCAGGAAGACGTCGGTCCGCGCGTTGATCACGAGATCGATCCCGCGTTCGCGGCTGGTTTCGCGAATCGCGCGAATGCGTTGCGCCTGCAATTCGATTGGAAGCAATCCGCGATCGGCCGCGTCCTCGAAGTTCAACCCAACCGCGCCGGCGTCGATCGCGCCGCGCGCGGTTGCGATCGCGTCCTCGATCGCAGTCCCGTAGCCGCCTTCGAGGTCGGCGGTGACCGGGAGCTCGACGGCTGCAACGATCGCCGTTATGGCCGCGAGCATCGCGGCGCGCGGCATGCCTTGACCGTCGCGAAATCCGTGTACGTTCGCGATCGCGGCGCTGGTCGTTGCGATTGCCGGAAAGTTCATCGTCTCGAGAATTCGTGCCGTTACCGGATCCCAGGCGTTTACCAGGAGCAGCGGCTCCGCGGCTCCATGCAGCGCGCGTAATCGCGCGGCTTTTTCGGCTTGCGTCATCGTCATCGGGCAGGACTGCAACGCGGGCCGCGGCAACTCCTATGGGCATCTCGCATCTCGACCGGAGGGTGAATATGGAAGTAAAACCGTCTTACCTCGGCACGATGATCGCCCTTGCGACCGCCGCATTCGGACTGATAGCGGCGCTCGCGTGGAATAAGTTTATCACCGACCTCATTGGGCTCTTTCTTAAGGCCGGCAGCGGCGTCTGGGCGGAGCTCGTCTACGCGATCATCATTACGATCATCGCCATCATCGTGATTCAAAATCTCGCGAAGCTCGCGGAGCGCGACGCCGGCCCTAGGGTTTAACGCGTCTCTTCGGAGCCTCCGAATGTTCGGGGGCGACCTGCCCGTAGTTCAGTAACGAGACGAGCAGGACGCCCCCGATCACGTTTCCGACGAAGACCGGAATCAGAAAGTGGAAGACGTAACTCTGCACGGTGGCGGCCCCGGACGCGACCGCGTAGATCGCTTCGACGGAACCCGCGATAATGTGGCTCAATCCGAGAAAGCCGACCAGATACGTAATGACGAGAATGACCGTTATTTTTTGATTGCCGGCGGCAGGCAGCAGCCAAACCATCAGCGCGATCAGCCATCCGGCAAAGATGCCCCTTAGGACGATCGTTCCAAAACTCGGCGCGAGCGTAGCCAGGCCGAGTTCGGTAAACGCGGCTTTAACGTGCGGGTCGAACGTCGACGTGTGCGCGAGAACGGCCGCGATGATCGCCGCACCCACGAGGTTTCCGGCTAAGACGATCGACCATAGCCGGCAGACCTTCAAGAAGATCCCGAGTTTACGCGGTTCGTCGAGCAGCGGCAGAATCGCCGTGACCGTGTTTTCGGTAAAGAGCTGCTGGCGCCCTAAGACGACGATGAGGAACCCCGTGGTATAGCCGAGATTCTCGATCAAAACGCGCCACGGAGACGCCGGCAGGGTCGCATGCAAGAAGCCCGGGACGATCAGCGAGAATCCCATCGAGAGGCCCGCGGCGAGCGCCGAAAACGCGAGGGCGGAGACCGAACGGTTCAGCTCGGCATCGCCTTCGCGACGGACCGTTTCGAAGACGACCTCGGGTCGCAGCGCGGTCCGCTGGGTCACCTGGGCCTCTTCGGTTCCCGTGAGCTGGACGGTGTTGCCGGCCTCTTCGCTTGCTTCGGCGCTCTTCTTTCGCGTCACGTACGCTCTCCGCTCGTTGGATGTGGGCGGTTCGTTTCCACTTTGACCGTACTTCTAACGCCACGGGTCGCCGACGGATGTTTGAAGAAGAGCCTCGCGTGAAACCGACCAAAGCCGAACGCTCGATGCTGACCATGCAGAATCTCCGCAACGTTCTCGATCGTTTTGCGACGTGGGAAGAAAACCAGCCAATCGGACCGGGCGAGGTGCGCGCGGTGCTCGTGGACATGTGTGCGGCGATTACGAATCTTGCGTACGAGGTCTACGTCGACGAGGATGAATCGGCCGCGCTTTAGCGCGCGCGAGCCTCAGGCATCGGCCTCCATGAATCCCTCCGCAACGAAGACCGCGTTGCCGCCGACCTCGACCGTTTCGAGTGCACCCGAGGCGTCGCATCCGAGCGACACGTGCAACAGGCTGCGGCGCAGCATTTTCGTTCCCTGCTCGACCACGAGGCGGACTCCATCGCGCGCGTCTAGGAGCCGATGTCGCACCATGTAGGCTGCCAGCGGTCCGGCCGCAGATCCGGTGGCGGGGTCTTCGGCGATTCCGAGCGCGGGTGCGAACATGCGGGCGTACGCGCCTTTCGGCGTCGGCGCGAAGAAAAAGATTCCGTTGAAGGTAGCGTCCGCATTCAAATCTCGAACTGCGGCCGCATTGAGCGTCGCGCGATCTACGGTCGATGCGTCGCGTAGCGCGGCGAAAAGAAACGGCGCTCCGGCGCTCGCGATTTGCGGCGGCGCGGATTGGATGAGATCGCCGGCAGACAAGCCGAGCGCCCACGAGCATCGGCTCGAATCGACCTCTTCTCCGAACTCGATTGGCGGCGTAACGAGCCAGGCCATAAAGGGATCCGACCGCGTTTCGATGCGGACGGGGACGTCGCCGACCGCTTCGGCCAGGAGCATCTGCGTCGCGCCCTCCGGCAAGCGCCCGAGCATCGTCAGCGCGAACGCCGTACCGATGGTGGGATGCCCCGCGAACGGAAGCTCGCGGCCGGGCGTGAAGATACGCACGGAGGCGGTGCGCGGCGGCGCGGCGGGGGTGACGAACGTCGTCTCCGATAGATTCAGTTCGCGCGCGATCGCCTGCATCTGCGCGTCGTTTAGGCCGGCGGCATCGGGAAAAACGGCGAGCTGATTGCCGGCGAAACGATCGCTTGTAAAAACGTCGCAAAGGATGTAACGGTATTGCGTCATGGAAACCTGTGACTCACTTTTCTAGCGACCATGCGCCGACGTTCCAGAATGCGGTCGAGAGCGACGTCGTCTGATTGTGAATGCGTGTCGAAAACGCGTCGAGCTCGCGGCGCTGATAGAGCAGGGCAATCGGCAGTTGCGAGATCAGTTGCTCTTCGAGGCGCGCGTAGATCGCTTTGCGCTTAGCGACGTCGAAGGTCGTGCGACCGGCATTTAAAAGCGCATCGATGCGCGGTTCGCAGATGCGCGACTTGTTGTAGCCGTGCGGCGGCACGTTGGCGCACGCGAATTGATCGGTCGTATCGGGATCGTCGCCGTTGACGAAGGGGTAGAGGGCCATTTGGAATTTGCCGCCGTAGACGGGACCGCCCGCATCGGCCGGCGCCACGAACTGCGTTACGTTGAACTGCTTGAGCGAAACGTCGACCCCAACGGCTCGTTCGTACTGCTGGATCGCACTCCCGATGATTTGATCGCCGGGCGTCGCGGCTTGAACGATCAGCAGCAGATCGAGCGTCTTGCCGTTGCGATGACGCAATTTGTCGGGCCCGAGATGCCAGCCGGCGCTATAGAGTAATACGCGGGCTCGCGCCGGGTCGTACGGGATATCCGGGTAGGCGTGCGCATCGTACGCCCAAATAAACAGCCCCTTCCCGGCCGCGCGGCTATCGAGCGCGCCGCGGTAGCTCTTGGCGACGAGCGCCGGAACGTTCATCGCTTCGGCGAGCGCCCGGCGAACGCGCGCGTCGCTCGTGAGCGGATCCTGGGTGTTGAAGACGATCGCGCCCACCGCATCGACCGGCGTACTCGTCACGACGACGCCGGGCACGGCCTTGAGGATCGGATAATTCCCGAAGTCGAGATCGCTGAAGTATCCATCCACCTCGCGCGTCTTTAGGAGGTTGATCGCCGTGTTCGGATCGGCGACGAAGCGAATCTCGAGATGCTCGATCTTCGGTTTGCCCTGCCAGTAGTGCGGATTGGCATGCATCTCGACGCGATCTCCGTGAAGCCAGCGGTCGACCACGTATGGCCCCGATCCAATAGGCAGCGCGTCGAACGGAATGTGATTGAAGTCGGGATGCGTTGCGAGCAGATGCTTGGGAAAAATCGGAAAGCCTTGCGGGGCGAGTACGAGCGTCAAAAGCGGTGCGAAGGGCTTCTTCAAATGCAGCACGAGCGTCGACGGATCGGGCGCTTGCGCTTTCGCGACGTCGTCGTAGCCGTAGCGGCTCTGCACGTTGTTGGCCGGATCGTTGATCGCGTCGACGGACCAGGCGGCGTCGGCGGCCGTCAGCGGCGTGCCGTCGGCAAATTCGATGCCCTTGCGCAAGTGATACGTCACCGTCAAGCCATCCGGACTGATCCCCCCGTTGCGCAACGACGGAACGGCCGTCGCCGCATCGCCGATCAACTCGCCCTTGTCGTTGAACTTCACGAGATACGAGAACAGCAAGAGGCCCCACTCGGTCGATGAGGTTCCGTTCTCGAGCGCCGGATTGAGCGACATCGGCTCGCGCTGCTGCGCGATAACGATCGTATCCGGCCGCGCGGTAGCCGCGTTATTCGCCGCCCGCGTACACCCCCCGAACGCAAGCAAACAGCAAACAACAACGCCAATACGCGATATCACAACGCCCCTCTCTTTGTCATCCTGAGCCTGTCGAAGGACGGAGCCTGTCGAAGGACGGAGCCTGTCGAAGGGCGGGTTCGAGCGCGAACGGGAGATTCGGGTCGGCCGATAGCGCGATCGGATCGACGCGAACGGCCTCACCCTGATGAAACGCGGCGCCGGCGATCATCGCCGCGTTGTCGGTGCAATAGCGGGGCGGTGGAATAAAGACCGGCACACTCGTACGTTCGCCCCATGCATGCAAAGCCGCCGCAAGGGCGGAGTTCGCCGCAACGCCGCCCGAAAGAACGACTCCCGTGTACGCACCCTTTTCGAAGGCCTCGCCGACCCGCTGCATCAGCACGTCGACGACGGCCGCCTGAAACGACGCCGCCACGTCCTCGGGGCGCGCCGCTCGACCGTCGGCCGTTTCGAGAAAGTAGCGCACCGAGGTCTTTAACCCGGAGAACGACATGTCGAGCGAGTTGCGATCGGGGCGGCTGCGTGGAAAAGCGATCGCCCGCGCGTCGCCGTCTTTGGCCAAGCGGTCGAGCTTCGGGCCGCCGGGAAATCCGAGCCCCATCAAACGTGCGGTCTTGTCGTACGCTTCGCCGGCGGCGTCGTCGCGCGTGCGGGCGATGACGACCATCTCGGTCGCGTTCGCGACGCGCACGAGTTGCGTGTGACCGCCCGATACGAGCAACGCTAAAAAGGGATACTGCGGAACGTCGGCGCGATCGAGAAACGCGGCAAAGATATGGCCGTGCAAATGATTGATGCCGTAAAGCGATTTATCGAGTGCGAACGCCAGCGCCTTCGCAGCCGCGACGCCGACGACCAGGCTGCCGATGAGGCCCGGGCCGCGCGTCACCGCGATGCCGTCGATCGCCTCCAGGCTCGTGCCGGCACGCTCGAGCGCATCTTCAACCGCAGCGGAGAGCAGCGCGACGTGTTGGCGGCTCGCGATCTCGGGTACGATTCCGCCATACTTTTCGTGGAAGCGATCCTGGTTGGTCGAAACGCTTGCGAGAACGGTCGAGCCGTCGCGTACGACGGCGGTCGCGGTATCGTCGCACGAGGTCTCGATCCCCAAAAGAAGCATGATGCTTCCTTGGTGCTACGCGCGGCGCCCCTCACCCTCCGCCACCTCGTTCCACTTCGCCAACGCCGCACATGCGTCGAACGTACTGGCGAAAAATTGGCGGAGCATCTCGCGGGGTGCGTCGCTCGCGCGAACGTCCTCGTAGCGCAGCACGAATTCACCGAGGCCGGCGTTCCAGTAGGCTGCGGACGGCGCGATCGCCGAGGCCTCGAGGAAGGCGGGCTTGGGAAACGCATAACACCAAAACGCGGGTTCGGGGAATCGCGCGTCCCCAGGCCAAAATCCGGCGCAAATCTCTTGCGCGTCCATGGCCACTCGCATGATGATGTCGTCGCTCGGCGGCGTTGCGGGGCGCCCCGAAAAACGCGCGTACGCGAGATCGAACGACCCCCAAAAGAACTGCACCGGCGTATGCCGTCCGCGAAACGGCGCTCGGTGTTCCTTGAGGATCATATCGACTTGGAGCAAAACGCGCCAAAAGCGATTGGCGTAGTCGGCATCGTAGGATGCGTGCTGCGTATCTTCGGTGAATCGAATCGGCTCGGGGATCTCCGAGGGCACGGGCCAGATTCGAATCGCGATGCGCAACTCGGCTAACGCCTCCATCATGCGGTGGTAGAAATCGGCGACGCTCGGGGCGGGGAGCAACGGGATGGAGCGCCGCTGCCCGTCGCTGACGACGATGTCGACGACGTGGGCGATCAAATCGAAGTCGATCGCAAAAGCTCGTTCGCCGTAGGGAATGGCGGTCGTCGTGAGACCGCGGGCGGTAACGTACAGCGGTACGTTCGCCCACTCGCGCTCTAGCGGCGCGAGCGCGAGACGGATCTTTCCGACGATCTGCGTATACAGATGCAGCGTGTCCGCCGTATCTTTCCAGCGGTTGAGGGGTAGGCTCGGCCAGGTATCGTCCATGCTAAGCGATTCTACTGCTCTCGGCGCCCAGGCGCCACAGAACGAGCAGCATCGCGGCCAGCCCGACCGCGAGCAGAAACGGAATCCACACGGCGCCGATCAGAAAAACGAGCACCGAAAAGGCCATCAGGATCGGCCACGCGCTCGATGTCGTGTAGATTCCGAGGTCTTCGCCGGCCGCGTCCGCGTTTTCGAGATCCTTACGATCGCCGTCGAGATCGGCATCGCGCTCGGCGAGGATCGCGTACCCCGAAGCGAACGTCAAGCCGATCGCCATCAGTCCGAGCAGCAGCGTTCCGGCCCACTCGCCGCGCGACCACACATAGTACACCGCGGCAATGACGATGCCGAACGTTGCCGACGAGATGAAGAGCGTAACGAAGGTTTTCACGGCGTAACCTCGGCGGCAACCGCCGGGTGATGCAGATCGAAGACCGGCCGCTCGGAGTGAATCGGCGGCAAGGATGTAAAATTGAACTCCGGCGGCGGCGAACTCGTCGCCCACTCCAGCGTGTATCCGCCCCAGGGATCGTCGCCGACGGGCTCGCGCTTACGGACCGAGACGACGACGTCGAGCAGGAAGAGCAGAACGCCTACGGCCATCAATCCCGCGCCGATGGTTGCGAGCGCGTTGAGCAGCGGCAGGTGTTCGATCGCGGGATACGTGTAGACGCGCCGCGGCATGCCCTCGATGCCCATAAAGTGCATCGGAAAAAACGTGAGATTGAAACCGGCGAAGAGGATGCCGAACGTCCACTTCCCGATGCGCTCGCTCAACTTTACGCCGAAGATCTTGGGGAACCAAAAGTAGAGCGCGGCGAAGATCGCAAAGAGACTGCCGCCGCCGAGCACGTAGTGGAAATGTGCGACCAAGAAATAGCTGTCTTCGGCATGAAAATCGATCGGCGGCGAAGCGACCATGACGCCGGTAATCCCACCGATCAAGAAATTCAACATGAAGCCGATTACGAAGAGCATGGGCGTGGAGAACTCGATCGAGCCCTTCCACATCGTGCCGATCCAATTGAAGAATTTCACCCCGGTCGGAATCGCTATGAGAAACGACATCGCGGAGAAGAACAGATTGGTCACGGCGCCGGTCGTGAACATGTGGTGAGCCCAGACCCCCATCGAGAGGCCGGCGATCGCGAATGCGGAGAGCACGAGTTCGACGTATCCGAAGACGGGCTTGCGTGAAAAGACCGCAACGATCTCGGTCACGACGCCGAAATACGGCAGAATCATCACGTAGACTTCCGGATGGCCGAAGAACCAGAAGAGATGCTGATAGAGCACCGGATTGCCGCCGTGCGCGGGGTCGAAGAATTGGCCGCCAAGGTGCCGGTCGATCAGCAGCATCGCGAAGACGGTGACCAGTGGCGGGAAAGCCATCAAGATCAGCAGCGACGTTGCGACCATCTCCCAGGAGAAAATCGGGATGCGCCACATCGTCATTCCCGGCGCGCGCAGCAAAAAGACCGTTACCACGATGTTGAGCGCGGTCAGGATCGAAGAGATGGACGTCATCGTTAGTCCGACGATCCAAAGATCTTGGCCCGCGCCGGCAGAGATCCGAATCTCGGAGAGCGGTGCGAAGGCCGTCCAGCCCGACGATGCGGCGCCGCCCGATGCAAACGCACCGCTTAAGACCGTGAGGCCGCCGAAGATGAAGAGCCAAAGTGCCGTTGCGTTTAGGCGTGGGAACGCCATGTCGGGAGCGCCGATCTGCAGCGGAATCAAGAAATTCGCGAGACCGAGCCCGAACGGCGCGACGAAGAGAAAGATCATGGCCGTGCCGTGGATCGTGAACACTTGATCGAACGCGTGCGGACCGAGAAACGTCATGTCGGGCGTCGCAAGCTGGGTCCGGATGAGCATTGCGAGAATGCCGGCTATCCCGAAAAAGAACGAGGTTGCGACGATGTACATGATGCCGATCTTCTTATGATCGGTCGAGGTTAACCAGGCGATCACGGCGTGCTCTTTCCTGCGGTCGCGAGCCAACGCCGGTAGTCGGCGTCCGAGATGACTTTGACTTGAAACGTCATGAGCGTGTGGTCGAGCCCGCAATACTCCGCGCAAAGTCCGCGAAAGGTTCCCAGGCGCGTCGGCGTCAGATCGAAATGATTGGTCATTCCGGCAATCGCGTCGCGCTTGAAGAGGAAGTACGGGATCCAGAAGGCATGGTTCACGTCGACCGATGTGAGGTTAACCTGGGTTATTTTTCCCAGCGGTAGCACGAGGACCGGCGGCTGCTGCGGCGTTCCGACGATGCGAATGCGCGCGTGCGGGTAGACGAACTGCCAAGACCAGCGAAAGGCCGTCACGTCAACCGTTGCATAGGGCGACGGGACGAGGGCGTCCACGCTGCGCTCCTTAACAAATGTGAAATAGAACAGTACCGCGACCAGCGCGAACGGGGTCAGGATATAGACGTACGCGAACGAGCGGTTCTTTTTGAACTGCGGCGGCAACGCATCTCCGCGGCGGCGCCACAGCAAAAGCGGAAGCAGAATCAGCGCGAACATGATGATCGCAACGACCACCGCGGCACCGAAAAAAATCTCCCAGTCTCCACGAAGCGTCTGCGCCTGAACTGACGCGGGGTCGAAGAGTGGCATCGGATTTCTCACTTACCCACGATTTTGCGATTTAACATCGGACGGTTTCGGGTACAGAAGCTCCGAGTAGGAGACGTCACATCTTGGCAGTCGATTCCGTATCCCATCGGCGCAGCGCCCGTCATCGCGAGAGCCCGCTGGGCATTCGCGCGCACCCGCTCGTCTTTGGCGTAGTGATTTTCTTAGCCTCCGAACTTATGTTCTTCGCCGGCCTGTTCGCGGCGTATTTCGATCTGCGCAGCCAAACCGCGCAATGGCCGCCTCCCAACGTTCATCTGGATATGCTCGCCTCCTCGGCCGGGACATCGCTGTTGTTCTTTTCGAGCGTCGTGATGTTCTTGATGACCCGCGCGCTCGATCGCAACCGGTATCGGGCCGCATACGGCTGGCTCGCGGCGGGTATTCTCTGCGGCGTCGCGTTTATTGCAATCGCGTTGGACGGCTATACGAAAAATACGTTCACGATCGCGAGCAGCGCCTACGGGTCGCTGTTTTACGCGATGACCGGCTTTCATTTGCTCCACGTCGCGGCGGGAATCATTTTGCTGGTCGCGCTCTTTTTCGGGCTGCGCGGCGGCGCTCTTACCGCCAACCATCGCGCGGGTGCGGAAGCGATTTCCTACTATTGGCACTTCGTTTTTATCGTGTGGGTCGGCATTTGGGGCGCGATCTACCTCATCCGATGAACGCTAAAGATCGCGCGATCGCCGGCGCCTTGGGGCTGGCCATTCTGGGCAGCCTCGGTTTCATGGCGGCCTACGTGCTCCACGCGAGCATTCAGGCGGAAGGCTTGGCGTTGGCCGTCGCCTTGCTGGGTTTCGCCATCGCGGCGATCGGTTGGGCGAATTGGATTATCGGCGACGATCGAGTCATCGACCAGATCGAAGAGTATCCATCGGATAGCGCCGATCGCAGCGCCGCCGTCGATGAATTGGAACAAACCGAGGAAGAGGTCACGCGCCGGGGCGGCCTGGTGAAATTGCTGTACGCCGCCCTCGGCATTTTTGGCATCGCCGCGCTCTTCCCGTTTCGTTCGTGGGGGCCGGCGCCCGACGGCGCGCTCTTTAAGACGAAATGGAAACCGGGCGACCGGCTCGTACGCGAAAACGGCGAGATCCTTACGAAGGATGCGCTCAACGTCGACTCAATCGTCACCGTTTTTCCGGAGGGCGCAATCGGCGATGCGTCGTCGCAGACGGTCTTGATCCGGCTGCCGGACGGTGTCGGTCAAAGCGTCGACGGCTATATCGCCTACTCGAAGATCTGCACGCACGCCGGCTGCCCGGTGGCGCTCTATCGTGCGGCGGCGCATCAACTGATGTGCCCCTGCCATCAGTCGGTGTTCGATGTCGCCGATGCCGGAAAGGTGCTCTCGGGTCCGGCCGACCACGCGCTGCCGCAATTGCCGCTCGAAGTCGATTCGGCCGGCTATCTCCGCGCGAAGGGTGATTACCCGGTTCCGGTTGGCCCCGGCTTTTGGGAGCGCGGTTAAGCGTGGGGATGACCGAACGGTTCGTCCTGTGGTTCGACGATCGCCTGGGCACGGCTCATTTCATGAAGCACGCCCTGCGCAAGGCATTCCCCGACCATTGGTCGTTTATGCTGGGCGAGATAAATCTGTATAGTTTTCTCGTCTTACTCGCGACCGGCACGTTTCTCGCCTTTAATTTCGATCCCGCGCCGACCAAGGTGGTCTATCACGGACCTTACGCGCTGCTCGACGGCGTCACGATGTCGACGGCTTACGCATCGGCGCTCCACTTGAGTTTTGCGGTTAACGCGGGATTGCTCATTCGTCAGATCCACCATTGGGCGGCACTCCTCTTCGTCGCCGGCATCGTCGTGCACATGGCGCGGGTCTTTTTCACCGGTGCGTTTCGCAAGCCGCGCGAATTGAACTGGCTCGTGGGCGTCGTGCTCTTTCTGCTGGCAATGGGCGAAGGTTTTACCGGGTACTCGCTCCCGGACGATCTCTTGAGCGGGATCGGGCTTCGCATCGCCGACTCGGTTCTGCTCGCGATTCCCTTCGTCGGCACGTGGGCGTCGTTTTTACTGCTGGGGGGTGCCTTCCCGAACAGCAACGATATCGGTCCCCGGCTCTTCGCGGCGCACGTCTTCGCGGTTCCCGCAGCGATTGCCGCGGTCATCGGCGTGCATCTGGCGATTCTCTGGCGGCAGAAGCATTCGCAATTTCGCGGGCCGCGGCGCACCGAGCACAACGTCGTCGGCTCGCCGCTGATGCCGAACTACGCGGCCAAGTCGATCGCGCTGGGTTTCGCGACGATCGCGGTCCTCGTGGCGCTCGGGGCGTTCGTGCAGATCAATCCGATTTGGATATTCGGCCCCTACGATGCTTCGCTGGCCGCTTCGCCCGCGCAGCCCGATTGGTACGTTGGGTGGCTCGACGGCGCGCTGCGTATCAGCTTTCCGTGGTCGATCCACCTCTGGGGACACACGATCCCCTCGCCATTCTTTCCGGGCGTGCTGCTGCCGCTGGTCCTCTTCGGCCTGCTCTTCGGATGGCCGTTCATCGAGCGCGCGATCACGGGCGATCGCGCGTCGCATCAACTGTTGGACCGGCCGCGCGACGTGCCGTGGCGCACCGGCGCCGGCGTCGCACTTTTTATGCTCGCGCTCGATCTGACCCTCGCGGGCAGCGGCGACGTTCAAGCACGCTACCTGCACCTGTCGGTCGATACGATCAACGTGGTCTATCGCTTCGGGTTCGTCGTCGCGCCGATTCTCGGTTTCATCGTCGCGTTCGCGCTCGCGAGCGAGCTGCGCCGGCGCGGAGGCGTTAGCGCCGCGGAACGCGTGCGATTGCGGCGCAACGAGCGGGGCGGTTTCGACGAAGAGAAGATCACGTGATTGCAATGCTGTTCGGCGCCGCGATTCTCGCCGGCTACCTCACCTGCGTGCGGGCATACGATCGTCGCTACCCGCATCGGCGGTTCGGTCGGGGGCGCGTGGCTGCGTTTTGCGCCGGCGTCGTCGTGGCGACCGCAGCGTTCTCGCCCGCGATCGACGGCCTGGTCGATCGCTCTTTTGCCGCTCATATGACGCAGCATCTCGCGCTTGCCCTGATCGTGCCGCCGCTGCTGCTGCTCGGCGCACCGCTCCTGCTCGCAGTCGCTCTGCCGCCGCCGCGTGCCGCTAGAGCGATCGCCCGCATCGCGCGCCACCCGCTCGTGCTGGCGTTCGCATCGCCGGTCGTCGCGTGGCTGCTCTTCGTTGCGGTTCTGTGGGGGATCCATTTTTCACCGCTCTACGATCTCGCGCTGCGCTACGAAGGTGCCCACGTCGTCGAGCACGGCCTGCTCTTTACGAGCGCGCTGCTGTTCTGGCTGCCCGTGGTGCAGGTCGGCTACGCGCCGCTGCCCGTCGCCTTTCCGGTTCGACTCTTCTATCTGTTTCTCGCGATCCCGCAAGGGGCGTTTTTGGGTCTCGCAATCTACGCTTCGCAACGCGTCCTCTATCCGCACTACCTGGTGGGACGTACCGTCGCCGCCGCGCTCGCCGATCAGCAGAACGCCGGTGCCGTCATGTGGATCGGCGGCGGCGCGCTGCTCTTTGCTGCGTTTATGCTCACCGGCGTCGCCTGGGCGGCACGCGATCACCGGGAGGCTATCGCATGATGCATCTCGTGCTGGCCCTCGCGCTCGCGCTCGCACCGGCTCGCGACGGTGAATCACTTTACAACGTGCACTGCTCGTCGTGTCACGGAACGCACCTGCAAGGCAGCCCCGACGGTCCGCCGCTTATCGGGACCGGCGCGGGGTACGTCGACTTCATGCTCAGAACCGGCCGGATGCCGGCGGCGGCGCCGAACGAGCAGCCCGAGCAAAAGGCGCCGTCTTTCAACGACGCGGAGATCCGAGCCATCGTCGGGTACGTCTCAGCGCGCGCTCACGGCGCTCCAAAGGTGCCGCAAATCGGACCCGGCGATGCGAATCGCGGACGCCGGATCTTTGCGGAGAACTGCGCGCATTGCCACGGCGTGAGCGCGCACGGCGCATCCGCCGGGTACGCAAACGTCGCTCCGTCGCTCATGGCAACGGCGCCCGAGCAGATTGCCGAGGCGGTTCGCAGCGGACCGGGTGAAATGCCGAAGTTCGGCTCGGACGTCCTCAGCTCGCGCGATCTCAACGACGTGCTCCGATACGTCGGATACTTGCAAACGAAAACGGACGTCTACAACCCCGGCGGTTTGCAACTGGCCAATATCGGACCGGTAGCCGAAGGCTTCGTTGCTTGGATGTTCGGTCTGGGATTGCTGGTTCTGTTCGTCCGCCGAATCGGTTCGGTCGATTAAGCGATTGGCAAAAAACAACGCAAGTTCGTTTGTTTCGGGTCACGGCGCGTGGGTACATTCATAGGGACCAACGACTCGTACGTATCTCAACAATTGCTTGCAAAAAGCAGCGGAGTTAACGATTGTGAACGCCAGTGATTTCTTACTCGGACGCCTTGTGGAGTGGGGTTTTAAACGCGTCTACGGCTACCCGGGCGACGGCATCAATGGGATCATGGGCGCGTTCGATCGCATCGGCGACAAACTCGAATTCATCCAAGTTCGTCACGAAGAGATGGCCGCGTTCATGGCCTGCGCGCATGCGAAGTTCACCGGTGAGGTTGGCCTCTGCTTAGCGACGTCAGGCCCGGGCGCCGTTCATTTGCTCAACGGTCTCTACGATGCAAAGATGGATCACACGCCGGTCGTTGCGATCGTCGGTCAGGCGGCGACGAGCGCGCTCGGCAGTTCGTATCAGCAAGAAGTCGACCTGCAAGTGCTCTTGCAAGACGTGACCGAGTACGTCTACACGGTTTCGAGTCCGGCCGCCATGCGGCACGTCGTGGACCGCGCGGTTCGCACCGCAAAGGCGATGCGGGCCGTGACGTGCGTGATCGTGCCCAAGGACGTTCAAGAAAAGAAGGCCGTTCCCAATCCTCCGCACACGCACAACATGATGCATAGCAGCGTCGGCGTGTGCGCGCCGGTCGTCGTACCGTCGGCGGCCGATTTGCAGCGCGCGGCGGAGATTCTCAATAGTGGAAAGCGCGTCGCAATAATGGTCGGCCAGGGCGCTGCCAACGCCGCCGACGAGGTGCTCGCCGTTGCGGACCGTCTCGGAGCCGGCGTCGCCAAAGCGCTGCTAGGAAAGTACGTCGTTCCCGACGATCTGCCGTACGTGACCGGAACGCTGGGGCTGCTCGGCACGCGCCCGAGCTCCGACATGATGAACGAGTGCGATACGCTGCTCATGGTCGGCACGTCCTATCCGTACTCGGAGTTCCTTCCGAAAGAAGGGCAGGCGCGCGGGATTCAAATCGACATCGATGCGCGCAATCTCGGCTTGCGCTTTCCGACCGAGCTCAACCTCGTCGGCGACAGCCGCGAAACGCTCGCCGCGCTTCTGCCGCTGCTCGAACCGAAAGCAAACGGCGCGTGGCGTGAAAAAATCGCCAAGAACCGCGTAGATTGGGACGGCGACGAAAAAGCCCGCTGTCACGTAACCGGCGAGCAGATCAACCCGCAGCTCGTTTTCTGGGAATTGAACGAGCGGCTTCCCGACGACGCGATCTTGAGCGGCGACGCCGGCACTGCGACCAATTGGTTCGCGCGCAACATTCACATGCGGCGCGGGATGAAATCCTCGCTCTCGGGGAGTCTCGCCACGATGGGCTCGGCGGTTCCTTACGCCATCGCGGCAAAGTTTGCTTTTCCAAACCGTGTGGTCATCGCGTGCACGGGCGACGGAGCCATGCAGATGAACGGTAACGCCGAAATGCTGACCGTGGCGAAATACTGGAAACGCTGGTCGGATCCGCGGTTGATCTTTTTAGTCATGAACAACTCCGACCTCAATCAAGTCACGTGGGAGATGCGGATCGAGGGAGGAAACCCGAAGTACGAAGCCTCGCAAAATCTTCCTCATTTCAACTACGCGCAGTACGCGGATCAGATCGGGTTGCGCGGAATACGCGTCGAGCGCTCCGAAGACGTCGGTCCGGCTTGGGACCGTGCGCTCGCCTCGGACCGTCCGGTGATCTTCGATGCGGTCGTCGATCCGAACATTTCGCAGCTGCCGCCGCACATCTCGTTCGAGCAGGCGCACAACCTCTTCTCGGCGCTCGCGAAGGGCGATCCCGATGAAGGCGGCGTGATCAAGGAATCGATCAAGAGCGTTCTCGCAGGGCTTCTGCCGCACGGCTCGGACAAGTAATCGTGGCTTCTACGGCCGCCGTGCGGACGCAGGCGCGGATCGACGCGCTTGAAGTGCGTGCCTATAAGATTCCGACGGCGACGCCCGAGTCCGACGGCACCCTAAAATGGGACGCGACCACCCTCGTCTACGTCGAAGTGCATGGCGCCGGTGAGACGGGCATGGGCTACACCTACGCCGACGTCGCCACCGCAAAACTGATCGAGACGCTCCTGCGGGAAACCGTCGTCGGCAAAGATGCATTCCAAATCGCCGCCCGGTGGGACGAGATGTTCGCTCGCTCGCGCAACCTCGGCCGCGACGGGATCACCTCGATGGCCGTTTCGGCCGTGGATGTAGCCCTCTGGGATTTAAAAGCCAAGGTGCTCGGCGTGCCGGCGTACGTCCTACTCGGCGCGGCGCGCGAACGCGTTCCCGTGTACGGAAGCGGCGGCTTCACGGCGTATACGGAGCAGCAGCTTTGCGAACAGCTCGCCGGGTGGGTTGGCGACGGAATTCCGCGCGTGAAGATGAAGGTCGGCCGGGAGCCGCAGATCGATCCCAAGCGCGTCGCCGCCGCGCGTGCGGCGATCGGCGACCGCGCCGAGCTTTTCATCGACGCGAACGGTGCGTATTCGGCGCAACAGGCTATCGGGCTCGCGCAAGCGTTTGCAGAACAGGGCGTAACCTGGTTCGAGGAACCGGTCTATCGCGAAGACTATGCGGGAACGCGCTTCGTCCGCGAGCACGTGCCCGCGGGAATGGACGTTTCGTCCGGCGAGTATGGATACGGCCTTTATACCTTCGCGCGGATGATCGATGCCGGAACCGTCGACGTGTTGCAAGCCGATGCCACGCGCTGCGGCGGTTTTTCCGGTCTCCTCGCGGTGGACGGTTTGTGCCAGAGCACGATGACGCCGCTCTCGACGCACTGCGCGCCGCACCTCCACCTGCACGCGGCGATGGCGTGCAAACAGTTACGTCACATCGAGTATTTCTTCGACCACGTTCGTATCGAGCGTATGCTCTTTGACGGCGCTGCCGATCCCGAGAACGGCGATCTCACCCCCGACTCGACGCGTCCCGGCATCGGTTTAACGCTGCGCCGGACCGACGCCGAACGCTTCGCCCTATAAGGACCCGTTGACATGATCCGCATTCTCGAGGCCGTCGAGTCGAAACATTCCAGCCGCAACGGCACGCACCCCAAGCCCACCGAGCGACCCGGGTCGGTTAACCACGCCGACGTGGATGCCGCCGGGCTTGAGGCGGAGCTGCGCCGCACGATTAGCGGCGAGGTTCGATTCGATACCGGCACGCGAGCGATGTATGCGACCGATGCGTCGAACTATCGTCAAGTTCCGATCGGGCTCGTGATTCCGAAGAACGCCGAGGACGTCGAACGAGCGTTGGCGGCGTGCCGCACGTACGGAGCGCCGGTGTTTTCGCGCGGCGGCGGTACGAGTCTAGCTGGCGAAACGTGTAATGCCGCGGTCGTCCTGGATTTCAGCAAGTACATGAACCGCATCGTGGAGATCGATTGGGAAGGAAAGAAGGCGCGCGTCCAGCCCGGGTGCGTGAACGACGATCTCCGCAATAAGGCCGAGGAACGCAACCTCACGTTCGGGCCCGACCCCGCGACGCACGATCGCAATACGTTTGGCGGCATGATCGGCAACAATTCATGCGGCATGCACGCGCAGATGGCCGGCAAGACCGAAGAAAATGTGGAGCAGCTCGACATCGTAACCTACGACGGTACGCGCATGACGGTTGGCCCCACCTCCGACGACGAACTCGAGCGGATCATCGCGGGCGGCGGCCCCAAAGGCGAGATCTACTCCAAACTCAAAGCTTTGCGCGACAAGTATGCCGATCAGATCCGCGCGCGGTTTCCGAAAATTCCGCGGCGCGTTTCGGGTTTTCCCCTCAACGAACTTCTCCCCGAGAACGGATTCAACGTCGCGCGCGCGCTCGTCGGTACGGAAAGCACGTGCGTCACCGTCGTCGAGGCGACGGTTCGCCTGGTGCACAGCCCGCCGCATCGCGTGTTGTTGATGCTGGGGTTCCCGGATCTGGCCACCGCCGGAGACCACGTTCCGTTTTGCGACGAACACAAACCCATCGCACTCGAGGGTATGTCGGAATCGATGTTCCACTACATGGAACTCAAAGGGAAGCCCGAGAGCGGACGCTCGATGTTTCCCGACGGCAAGGCCTGGCTGATCTGCGAGTTCGGCGGCGAGTCGAAGGAAGAAGCCGCCGAACGAGCGCGGGGCTTGATGGAAGCGTTCAAGCCGAAACCTCATGCGCCGACGATGAAGCTTATCGAGAGCCACGAAGAGCAGTTGCACCTCTGGCAGTTTCGCGATAACGCGCTCGGTTCGACCTCGAAGATTCCCAACCAACCCGACTACTATCCGGGGTGGGAGGACTCGGCGGTCGATCCCAAACGACTCGGCGATTACCTGCGCAAATTCCAGAAGATGCTCGATGAGTACGGGTATCAGGGTTCCATCTACGGACACTTCGGCCAAGCGTGCGTCCACGTCAGCATCAATTTCGATCTGTTCACCGCCGAGGGCATCGCGAAGTATCGCGAGTTCGTTACTAAAATGGCGCACATTTGTGTCGAGCACGGAGGATCGCTCTCGGGCGAGCACGGCGACGGGCAAGCCCGCGGCGAGTTGCTGCCGATCATGTACGGGGACGACCTCGTGCAGGCGTTCTGGGAATTTAAATCGATCTGGGATCCGCAGGGCAAGATGAACCCCGGCAAGGTCGTCCATCCCTACAAGATCGATCAGAATCTTCGGTGGGGCACGAGCTACCAGCCGTGGGAACCGAAGACCCATTTCAAGTTCGAGGACGATCACGGAAGCTTCGCCTTTGCCGCCAATCGGTGCGTCGGTACCGGGAAGTGCCGCAAGCACGACGCCGGCACCATGTGCCCGAGTTACATGGCGACGAAAGAAGAAGCGTATTCGACTCGCGGCCGCGCTCGTTTGCTCTTCGAGATGCTCGAAGGCAACCCGATGGAGAACGGCTGGCAAGATGAAACGGTGAAGGATGCGCTCGACCTCTGTCTTTCGTGCAAGGGGTGTAAGGGCGAGTGCCCGGTCAACGTCGATATGGCAACGTACAAGGCGGAGTTTCTCTCGCACTATTACGAACACAAGCGACGACCGCTGGCCGCTTACGCATTCGGATTGATGTATTGGTGGGCGCGACTCGCTTCGCTGGCGCCGGGGGTCGTAAACGCCGTCACCCAGATGCCCATCTTGCGCGACATCGCGAAAGCGACGGTGAGCGTGGCGCCGGAGCGCAGCATCCCGCTCTTCGCGCCGCAAACCTTTCGAGCGTGGTTCGCGCAGCGAACGCAAGCCAACGAGAAGAAACCCGCTCCGCGCGGCGAGGTCATTCTGTGGCCCGATACCTGGAACAATCATTTCCATCCGACGACCGCGCAAGCGGCCGTCGAAGTGCTCGAAGACGCCGGCTTCCACGTTACTATTCCGAAGATGCAACTGTGCTGCGGGCGCCCGCTGTACGATTACGGGATGCTCGACCTCGCCAAGACGATGCTGCGCGAGGTACTCGAAGCGCTGCGTCCGCAGATTCGAGCGGGCATCTGCGTGGTCGGACTCGAGCCGAGCTGCGTTTCGGTGTTTCGTGACGAGATGGTCAATTTGCTGGGGCCCGACGAAGACGCGAAACGTCTCAAGGACCAGACGTATCTGCTCACGGAGTTTTTAGCTAAGAAGGCTCCCGACTACGCTCCTCCGCAGCTTCATCGCAAGGCGGTCGTTCAGGAACATTGCCATCAGAAGTCGATCCTCGATACGTCGGGCGAGAACGCGATCTTCAAGGCGATCGGACTCGACTACGAGACCCCGGACACCGGGTGCTGCGGAATGGCCGGCCCGTTCGGATTCGATGCCGAGCATTACGACGTATCGATGACGCTCGGCGAACGCGTCCTGCTTCCCAAGGTGCGCCAGGCCGACAAGCAAACGATTATCGTCGCCAATGGCTTCAGCTGCCGCGAACAAGTGGCCCAGACGACGAACCGTCAGGCGTTACATCCCGCGCAAGTTTTGAAGATGGCGATCGACGATGCCGATAAAACGAGCAACGACGCATTGCCGGAGCTGCGCTACATGCCCGACATTCGGTCGGAGTCGCTCAAAGCAGCGGCGCGCGGCATGGCGGTCGCGGCAATTCTCGGCGGCGTGGCGTTAGTGGCCGCACTCGTCATCTGGAAGCGGCGATAGGCGATGGCTGCAACTCGCGTGGTTGTCGTCGGCGGCGGATTTGCGGGAGTCTCCACGGCCCGCGCGCTCGAACGCGCGAGCCGCAAGGGCACGATCGACCTTACGCTCGTCAATCGGCAGAACTTCATGCTCTTTACGCCGATGCTGCCCGAAGTGGCGGCCGGCTCGATTGAGACGCGGCATATCGTGCAGCCGCTGCGGGCCGCTTTGCGCGGGACGCGCGGCCACGAGGGTTCGTCGCGCTTCGAATTGGGTGAAGCGATCGGCGTCGACGTCGAGCGGCGAACGGTTACCGTTCAGCACCCCTTAACGCACGAATCGAAGCTGATCGAGTACGACGAACTCGTGCTGGCCCTCGGGGCGACCGATTCGACGATGGGAATTCCCGGCGTCGAAAAATTCACCATTCCCCTCAAGACCATCGCGGATGCCGAAGTCGTGCGCAACCGCGTGGTCGGCGCGCTAGAGGTAGCCGCCAAGACCGATGACTTGCTCGAGCGAGATCGTTTGCTTCGCTTCGTCGTCGTCGGCGGGAACTTCACCGGCGTCGAACTGGCGGGCGAACTCAATGCCTTCCTTCACTCAATCTTACGCTACTACCCGAGCATCGAGCGATCCGCAGTGGAACTCGTCGTGCTCGAGTCGAGTGATAAATTGCTCGGGCACCTGCCGGCAAAATTCGGCAAGTACGCAGCTTCATCGCTGCGCGAACGGGGCACGCGGCTGCTGCTCGGAACGGCCGTCGATGCGGTTGACGGCCATGGCGTTCAATTAAAAAGCGGCGAACGCATCGCGAGTGCGACGGTGCTATGGGCGGCGGGCGAAGCGCCCTCGCCGCTGGCGAAGACGCTCGGGCTCAAGACCGACAAGCACGGCGCGATCGAAACCGGGGGCGATTTCGCCGTTACCGGAACGCCCCACGTTTGGGCCTTGGGAGACTGCGCGGCCGTGCCCCGGCCGGGCGGCGGAACGTACGCGCCGTTAGCCCAGAATGCGATTCGCGAAGGCAAGCTGTTAGCATCGAACATTCTCGCGCGCGCGCGCGGCAAAGCCACGCGCAACTTCCGGTACAAAGAGATGGGGCAGATGGCATCGCTTGGCGATCGTCAAGCGCTAGCCGAGATCCCCGGCGGCCATATGATCGTCGGCATGCCGGCGTGGCTTGCCTGGCGCACCTACTACCTGGGACGTCTGCCGGGATGGAATCGCAAGGCGCGCGTGGCGCTCGACTGGACGCTCGGGCTCGCGTTTCCGCCCGAAACCGCCCGCTTACCAATGGTTGAGAAAGGGGAAACATCATTTTCGGATCGGGAAGAAACACGTGCTTCTAGCTGAGAAGGTCGCAATTGTCACCGGCGGCGACAGCGGCATCGGCGAAGCGATCACGCTCGGTCTGGCGCGCGAAGGCGCCTTGGTGATGATCGATTATTTCGGCGACGCCGCGCCCGCGAACGCGCTGGTCGAGCAAATCGAAAACTTCGGCGGGAAGGCGGCTGCCTTCGCGGCGGACGTTGCGAAAGCCGACGAGGTCGACGAGTTGGTCGCGCAAACCGTCAAACACTTTGGCGGCATCGATATTTTGGTCAATAATGCCGGAGTCGAAAAGAAGATGCCGTTCCTGGACACCCCGTTTGAGGTTTACAGCAAGGTCATCGACGTTAACCTGACCGGCGTCTGGCTCTGCTCGCAGCGAGCGGCGCGACAGATGGCCAAACAGAAGCGCGGCGGACGCATCATCAACATTTCCTCCGTTCACGAGGATTTAACGATGCCGACGAATGCCCCCTACTGCGCCTCGAAGGGCGGCGTGCGCATGTTGATGCGAACGATTGCCGTCGAGTTGGCTCCGCACGGCATTACGGTCAACGACGTCTGCCCGGGAGCGGTCGACACGCCGATGGATGCCGCGTTGAAGAAGAACAAGCACGAGTACGAAGCGCTGCTCTCGGAGATTCCGCTTCATCGCATGGCTAAGCCGCAGGAGATCGCTGGGCTTTGCGTCTTTCTCGCTTCGGAAGCTGCGGCGTATATTACGGCGTCGTCGTACGTGATCGATGGCGGGATGATGCAGAAGTCGGGGAGCTTGTGAGGTTGGTTCGCGTGGGGCTTGCGGGCTTGCGGGCTTGCGCGGGGGGACGAGGGCGTTGCGGCGGGACGCCCGCTTTTTCGCCTCGTGCGAAAAAGCTGCTGCCTTCGTCGTCGCTCCCGCCATCCGGGCTCCGCTCCTCCCTCAGAGCCCCGCCGCAACGCCCTCGTCCCCCCGCGCAAGCAGCCCATGTCATGCTGAGCTTGTCGAAGCACGAGCGTGAGGGCGTGCTGTTGTCATGCTGAGCTTGTCGAAGCACGAGCGTGAGGGGCGTACTGATCGTCGTCCTTCGACAGGCTCAGGATGACAGAAGGCGAGGGTGCATTCAGTTGTTGTCATGCGTGAGGTTGTCGCGGGTGGGGGTGTTGAAGTGGAGTGCTGTTTTGGGAGTGTTGTGTGATTGCGAAGGTTAGTGGGTCGGGCGAGCGGATTTCGACGTATGAG
>DATBTN010000002.1 GCA_036559195.1 Candidatus Baltobacteraceae bacterium | reverse complement strand
TTACCGGCAACGCGCCCACGAAGAAGCCCGTCCATCGTAACGCCCCGACCGATCCTCACGCCACACGTTCACGACAAGCACGCACGCGCGCAAGCAGTGCTTCCGTCCCTTTCGTCCTTCGACAAGCTCAGGATGACAACTTGTCATGCTGAGCTTGTCGAAGCATGAGCTTGTCGAGCTTGCGCGTTACTCTACGCGGATGGTGGCCATCATGCCGTGGTCTTCGTGGTAGAGCATGTGGCAGTGGAAGACGAACGTGCCGCGGGGGACGTGGCGGAAATCGAGGAGCACTTTGGTGATGCTGGGGCGCACGAGCGGATAGTTTGGATCGCGCGGATTGGGCAGCAGCTTGCCGACGGGAACGAGGGCTACGTCGACGGTTAGCGGGACGCCGTCCTGGTTCGTTTCATTTACGAACGACATCTGATGTATGTGGAATGCGTGCACTTCCATCGTGGTGTTGATGAGGTACCATTCTTCCACCGCGCCCGCTTTTACAACGATATCGGGATTCTCCGGCACGGTAGCGCCCGGCGCGTAGGTGGGCCAAAATGGATGCTCGTGAAATCGCGGGTTGGTTGTATCGGTGATGTAGTACGCGGCATGCAGCGGACTCTTCGACGTCTTTGGAAACGTGTACTCGGTGAACGTGATCGCACGCCGGCGAACGAGCGTGGGATGCGCGCGCGCGAACGCGACGAGTTTTTCGGCGGGCGTGTCGGCGATTGCCATTGGCGCAGAGACGATCGCAGGCGCGCTCGTTCCGGCGCTGGCAACGGCAGCCATTCGCAGCAGGTCGTGATGCAGCTGGTAAAACGCATCGGCGCCTTCGCAATAGTGGTCGCTGCCGAGCGTGAGCGTTTGACCGGCGGTCGCGGTGATCAACACGTCGGCGCGGCCCGACGGTTCGAGCAACAGGCGATTCATCGGGATATACCGTGCGAGCGGATGAGCGGCGTCGCCGGAAACCGGAACGCCGTCGCGCCCAACGATCTGCATCTGCCGCACGTGGCCGAGCGCGTCGCGCAGCACCAACGGTTTTGATGAGTCCGTCGTCGCGTTAACGATGCGGAGTAGTTGCGTTTCGCCGGCCGGTACGTCGAGCGTTGCGGGTGCGTTTGAGCCGTTAACGCTGACAAGCGCTTCGCTCGCGAGCCCATCGCAGCCGTTCGCGGATAACGTTACCCCGCCGGACTTCATCGGGTAGCTTAGCGGCCAGGGCGGCGGATCGAACGCATCGTACGGAACCGGCGCTGCGGGCCGGATCGCGGCGGCGTGTTGGCCCGCTGCGGCGTCAAAGCCGCCTCCCTGCGGCGCAAAGGGATTGTCGCGCACGACCGGCTGCCGGTAGCGCAACACGATCACGTGTTCCGCCGAACGCGCCAATTCCGCCGTATCGGGTTCGACGATCCAGGCACCGGCGAGACCGCCGGCGACTTGCAGGAACGAGGCGCCGTGCACGTGCGGGTGATAGAAATACGTTCCGGGCGGTTGCGCGCGCGGGATCGTGATGCGGTATTCGCACGCGTGCATCGGCGTACTCAGCGTGGAGAGAAAGACGTCTTCTTGCGCCGCCGGTCCTCGAAAGCCGTGCAGGTGAATGTTCGAATCGATCGGCGACATGGGCATGTACCGATCGTCGATCGTGTGATTCAAATAGCCGGTGTAGCGAACGGCCGGCACGACCGGCATCGCCATCGGCATGCATGGCGTAATCGCGGTCGAGGAGACGCGCTCGCCTTTGCTCGCGGTAGTGACGTCGTTCACGATTCGCAGTGCGAACCGCTCGCCGCGCCGCACGCGGATAACGGGCGGCACCGTTTGGACGGCACCGTTCCACGTGTAGCGATAGCAAAATCTTGCGGCGTCGTGATGAACCGCGAGAATGAGTTCGCGATCGCCGGCGGCGTCTACCGGCAGCGTCCAGGCCGCAATATCCGGTGGTTCGACGAGGCGCTGCGACTGAGCCGGGGGGCCGCAGACCGGAGCGGGCCGCGCGGGCGGCGATGCGGCGCTAGCGTTCGGGCCGGCGAGGCCGGAAAATGCGAAAAGCAACACTAGCAGAGCGAGCAAGCGTTTCTCCATGGCGACAACGCTAGCACATCGACAGCCAACCTCAAGAGCCATTCGGCCCGTTGTCGAGGCGAGCGGCTTCGATGGGGGCGGCCTTCGAGGGGGCCGTCCTTTCGACTGGCCCGTCCTTCGACAAGCTCAGGATGACAAAGTTACAAGGGTGTTAGGGTGGGGGTGGTTGGGTTTGTTATAATCTTCGCCCCATGACTAGCGTGCTTGATTCCACGGACCATTCTGCTCGGCCCGGCTTAGCCGGGGCGTTGGTTCGCGCTATGCCGGGGGCTAGCCGGGCTCTGGCGGGCGCGATCGAGCGCTTGCGGTCCGGGCGCGGTGCGTATGCCCTGCATGAAACGATTGCGGCGGCGCGGCCGGCGATCTTGGCGTCGATCTACCGGGCGTTGGGCGATCAGTTGGCGGTCGTGGTGCCGACGGCCGATGTGGCCGAGCGAACGTTTGCCGATCTGCTGTACTACCTCGGCGAGAGCGAGCCCGAAACCGTGGCGTTGCTGCGCGCGCGCGATGAAACCGTAGGCGCGATCGAGAGTCCCTCGGAGCGCAGCGCGCGCATGAGTTTGCTTGCCGACCTCGTGGACCGCAAGCCGCGCATCGTGATTCTTCCGCTTGCCGCGCTGCGCCAATACGTCATGCCGCGCGCCGTCTTTACGGCCGAGCGTTTTACGCTGACCGTTGGTGAAGAGGCGGGCTGGGAGGCGACGCAGCAGCGGCTCTATCGTCTGGGCTACCATCGCGCCGACGTGGTGAGTGCGGCCGGCGAATACGCGGTGCGCGGCGGTATTCTCGATGTCTTTGCCGCCACGGCCGATCGGCCCGCGCGCGTAGAATTCTTCGGCGATAGCGTTGAGAGCATTCGCACGTTCGAATTGGAATCGCAACGCAGCGTCGCCGAAGCGACGACCCTCGAAGTTATTCCGTGGACGGAAATTCTGCGCGACGAACGCTATCGCGAACGCATGCAAGAGCGCTTCGCGGGTCCGCGCAACGTCGCCGACGCCATGCACGCGTATCTCGAAGGCAACGCGGAGTTGCCCGAGCCGTGGCTGAGTTTGGCGTACGACGAACGCGAGACCGTGCTCGACTATTTGAATCCGCACGCGCGCTTGGTGATCGACGAACCGGGAATGCTCGCGACGATCGAGCGCGCGCTCGATGACGAACGCTCGCGCGAGGAGCAGGTGTTGCTCGCCGGCGTTGAGTCCGGCGAACTCTCGGTCGAGGATTCCGAAGTCGGCGAAGTGCTGCTCGCCGAGGTTTCCGCGCCGTATCCGCATCTCGACGATTTGCGCGCGAGCTTTGCGGCGCACGCCACGCTGGTGCTGCCGGGCGGGATCGAGACGGTCGACCCGCAGGCGTGGGTGCCGGTCATCAACGAGACGTTCGTGCTGGAGTCGCAGCCGGCGGAGCATTTCAACCGGCGCATCGAGTTGTTTACCCAACGGCTGCGCGAGTGGCTCGAAGCGGGCGAAACGGTGTTGCTCGTAACCAGCGGCGTCGGGCGTACGACCGATGTGGTGACCGCGGCGGGACTCAGCGTAACGCGCGACCTCTCGTCCTTCGACAAGCTCCCGTCCTTCGACAAGCCGTCCTTCGACAAGCTCAGGATGACAAGGGGCGGAGTGGTGGTGGATCAGGGGTCGTTGGAGGCGGGGTTTACGATTCCGGCTCTGCGGCTGCGCGTGCTTGGGGATAGCGAGATTTATGGGCAGCCGCCCAAGCGTGTGAAGATTCGCGCGGTGAAGGAAGGCGTGCCCGTTACGCTCGCCGATTTGAAGGTCGGCGATTACGTGGTGCATGCGGTGCACGGAATCGGGCAGTATCTGGGCTTGCGCACCGAGACGATTCTGGGGGCGACGCAAGATTATCTCGATCTGAAGTATGCCGGCACCGATCGCATGCTCGTGCCGGTAACGCAGATGCATCAGGTCACCAAATACGCGGCCGGCGAGGGCGGTTCGCCGCGACTCTCCAAAATGGGCGGCGCCGATTGGGCGCGCACGAAATCCCGCGTCTCCGAATCGCTTGCGAAGATCGCCGAAGGACTGGTCGATCTCTATGCGGCGCGCGAACTCGCGCAGGGCCATGCGTTCGCACCCGACACGCCGTGGCAGGCCGAACTCGAAGAAGCATTTCCCTACGACGAAACGCCCGATCAGCTCAAGGCCATCAACGACGCCAAGGCCGACATGGAGCGCTCGCGACCGATGGATCGTGTGGTCTGCGGCGACGTCGGCTACGGCAAGACCGAAGTGGCGATTCGCGCCGCGTTCAAAGCGGTCGCCGATAAGAAGCAGGTGGCCGTGCTCGTGCCGACCACGCTGCTCGCCTCGCAGCACTACCGCAACTTCAGCTCGCGCTTTGCCGGCTTCCCGATGCGCATCGAAGAACTTTCGCGCTTCAAGACCAAAAAAGAACAGCGCGACGTGCTGCGCGACGTGGCCGAGGGCAAAGTCGATATCGTCGTCGGCACCCACCGCCTCTTGCAGAAAGACGTGGCCTTCAACGATCTCGGATTGATCGTGGTCGATGAGGAGCAGCGCTTCGGCGTTATGCACAAGGAGCGTCTCAAAGAACTCAAAACGAGCGTCGATGTGATGACACTCTCGGCGACGCCGATTCCGCGAACGCTGCACATGTCGCTCATCGGCGTGCGCGATCTCTCGCTGATTCAGACCGCGCCGAAGAACCGCATGTCGATCAAGACCGTGGTCGTGCCGGCCTCCGACGCCGTCGTGCAGCGCGCGATTACCGCCGAACTCGATCGCGGCGGGCAAATCTACTACCTGCACAATCGCATCGAGTCGATCTATGCGGTGAAGAACGCCCTCGAGAAGCTGGTGCCGCGCGCGCGCATCGCGGTGGGTCACGGGCAGATGCACGAGCACGAACTCGAGCCGATCATGCAATCGTTTATCGAGGGCGATCTCGACGTGCTCGTGGCGACCACGATTATCGAGAACGGCATCGACATTCCCAACGTCAACACGATCATCGTCCACGACGCCGACAAGTTCGGCCTCGCGCAGCTCTACCAGTTGCGCGGGCGCGTCGGACGCTCGAACCATCAGGCGTACGCGTACCTGCTCTATCAGGCGCACAAGGCGCTCTCCGAAGAGGCGAAGGCGCGCCTCGAAGCGATCCGTGAGTTCACGCATCTGGGCAGCGGTTTGCAGATCGCGATGCGCGATCTCGAGATTCGCGGCGCCGGGAATCTGCTGGGTGCGGCGCAGTCGGGCTTCATCGGCTCGGTCGGCTTCGATACCTATTGTCAGCTGCTGGCCGAAGCGATCGCAACGCGCAAGGGTCAACAGGCGGCGATCGAAGAGCATCGCGAAGCGGTCATCGACGTGAAGATCGACGCATACGTGCCCAACGACTACATACCGCAGGTCTCGCAAAAAATCGCCGTTTACCAGCAACTCGCGAAGTCGCGCACGCAGGCGGAGGTCGAGGAGATCGGAGCGGGCGTGCGCGATCGCTTCGGGCCGCTGCCGACACCGCTGCACAATCTTATTGAGGTAACGAAGCTGCGAACGATCGCACTTCACAAGCACGTGACACGCGTCATCGTCGACGAGAAGCGTCTCACCCTGGGCGTCGGGTCGGGTTTCGAACTCGATCCCAGCGCCATCTCGAAGCTGCAATCGCTTACGAAGAACCGCTTCCGTTTTGCCGAGGGCAAAGTGCTCGTCGATCTGCCGCCGCTGCCCGAGGGGCATCGTGCCGAAGAGCGTTGGATGCCGCTCCTGCGCAACATCTTGGAAGCAATGTAACGCGTTTGGCGAGAATCGACGAACGCCCGCAGCCGCGTATCGAAACCTCGCGCGGGCCGGTGGCGGCGGCCATCACGCTCGGCTCGCTCTTCGCCGTTTTGCTGATCGCTTTTGTAGCCGGTACGTTCGTGCTGCGCTCGACGTTCGGTGAAACGCGCGCGCTTCGCACCACCGAGATCGCCCGCGCGCAGCTCCTGAGCCTCCAACTCGATGAGGAGACCGGCATACGCGGCTACGTCGCCGCTCGTAATCCCGTCTTTCTCCAGCCCTACTACGCCGCGACCGCGCAGTTCCCGGCCGCACTCGCGCGCTTCGAGCACGCTGCGGTCCACGCGCACGTCAACGACGCCGCGCAGCGCGCCGCCCAACTCGGCGCCTACAACGCACTCTGGCAGCGCGAGATGGCGCAACCGTTGCTGCGCAACGCCGCGCCTGCCGACCAAACGGCGATCGCGCTTCGCGGCAAAGGCATCGTCGATCGATACCGGCGTGCCGACGAAACGCTGCGCAACGAGATCGGGCGCGACGCCGACCTCGCGGAGCAGCGAACCACGATCAGCTTAATGACCATCGCGCTCTATCTGTTCCTGGGAATTCTCGCGATCGGCATCATCATCGTGCTGGTCAGCCGCGCGCAGCAGCGCCTGCGTCTGGAGTACGAGCGCAACGCCGCACAACTACGAGCGACGCAACTCGTTGCCGACGCGCTGCAGCAGGCGCTCCTGCCGGGCACGCTGCCGTGCGATCACACCGTCTGTTTCGATGCGACGTATCGGCCGGCATCGGAGATCGCGCAGGTCGGCGGCGATTGGTACGACGCCATCGCGCTCGAAGACGGGCGGTTTCTCTTTTCGCTCGGCGACGTGGCGGGACACGGCATCGCTTCGGCGGTCGTAATGAGCCGCGTTCGGCAGGCGATCCTCGCACTCGCAACCGAGGAAGACGACCCCGCGCGGCTTCTGCGGCAGACCAATCGCGCGCTTCATCTTCAGGGCGCCGACATGATGGTGACCGCGATCTGCGGCTTCTACGATCCGCGCACGCGCACGATTACCTACGCGACCGCCGGACACCCGGCTCCGATCATTTGGAGCGCAGCGCACGGCGCGCGCCTGATGCGGCGCCACGGCATGGCCCTGGGCGTCGACGACGAGATGCCGCTGGAAACGTTCACGCACCCGATCGAGCCGGGCACCCTGCTCGTGCTCTATACCGACGGGCTGCTCGAATACGCGCGCGACTTCGAGGCCGGCGAAAAACGCCTGCTCGCGGTCGTCGATGCAATGGGATCCAGTCTCGACCATCGCCCGGCTTCCGAGATCGCCACGCGAGCCCTGGCCGGAGCGCGGGCGCCCGACGACATCGCCGTACTCACCGCACGCTTCGCGACTTAAGTCTCAACTAGGGGGCGCAACGAAGGAGCGACCGGCCAGGCCGCGAATCCGGCCGCGGTTGCGGAGTTCGCTCTTCGCGCCTTTTATTTGCGATCAACGCCTTCCATCGTTTGGAGCCGATCATGTCGAAAGTCCACCGCCTGCTCGCGGGCCTTGCCACTGCCGTGTTAGCCGTCTCGCTCTCTGCCTGTTCGGGCAGCAGCAGCGCGGTGATGACCGTCAACGGTCAAGCGATCACCCACAGCCAGTTCGATCAACAGCTCGAGAACAGCCCGGCCTCGCGTCAGGTTCTGCAGCAAACGGTCACCAACACGCTGCTCGATCAGTACGCCAAGGATCACAACATTACGGTGACCGACGCCGACTACGCCAAGATCGAAAATACGTATAAGACGCAGTACCCGAACGGCCAGTTCGACGCACTGCTCAAAGCGCGCGGCATGACCGAGCAAGATTTCCGCGACCTGATTCGCCCGCAGATCATCATCGATAAAGCGCTCGGGGCGAACATCAAGGTCAGCGACGCGCAAGCCAAGGCGTACTTCGCCAAGAACCACGCCGCGTTCGATACGCCCGACGAAGTGCACGCGCGCCACATCTTGGTCACCGATCTCGCGACCGCAAACAAAGTGGAAGCCGATCTCAAAGCCGGCAAAAGCTTCGCCGACGAAGCCAAGAAATATTCGCAAGATCCCGGCAGCAAAGATAAGGGCGGCGATCTCGGCTGGCAGCGTAAGGGCGGCCTCGTACCGGCCTTCGAGAAGTACGCGTACTCGGCGCCGTACAACCAAACCAGCCCGCCGATCAAATCGCCCTTCGGCTATCACATCATCCAAGTGATCGAACGCAAACCCGCCAAAGTCGCGAAGTTTGCCGACGTGAAGGATCAGATCATCGCGACGCTGCGTCAGCAGCAAGAAGCGCCACTGGTTCAGGCCTTCATCCAGGGCCTCGTGCAGAAGGCGAAGATCGAAAGCAACGATCCGAAGTACGCGGGACTCTTCCCGAACGCGACCGGCTCGCCGGCGCCGGCTTCGCCCTAGTCCTCGCTCGCGCATCTCATCGACGGCTCCGGCGCCTGCCGGGGCCGTCGTCTTTTGTGGCGAAAGGCGCCCCCGACCATGCTCGTGCGAATCGTGGGCCTCGGCCCCGGAGACCCCGCTCTGCTCACCCTCGGCAGCCTCGAAGCGCTACGCGCCGTCGGCCGCGCCGTCACGCTCCTCGCGCCGCCCGACCTCACGAAATTCCTCACCGAGAACGGCATCGAGATCCGCCGCGATCTCGTAGACGACCCCGCCCTGCTCGTCCGCGGCAGCACCGAAGAGATCACCCGCTTCGCCGACCGCCTCGCCGCCCTTCGACAAGCTCAGGATGACAAGGGCGCCCTTCGACAAGCTCAGGATGACAAGGGGGTCCTTCGACAAGGTCAGGGTGACAAGGGGGTCCTTCGACAGGCTCAGGATGACAAGGGGGTCCTTCGACAGGCTCAGGATGACAAAGGGGAGGGTCAGGTCGATGGGCGGGTGCTTCGACAGGCTCAGGATGACAACGCACTTGTCATGCTGAGCTTGTCGAAGCACGGGGACGATGCGCTTGCGCTTGGCGTGTTGGGGAACCCGCTGTCGGACTTTCCCGGGCTGCCGCCGTTGTTGCGGGCGCTTGAAGCGCGGGGGATCGCGACGCACATCGTTCCCGGGATGCCGCGCGCGACGCTCTCGGCGGCGATCACCATGCCGCTGGTTCCGCTGCCGCCCGCATCGGCGCATCACAGCTGGGACGACCTCATCGAGATCATGGCTCGCCTGCGTCAGACCTGTCCGTGGGATCGCGAACAGACGCATCGCACGCTCGTGCCGTATTTGATCGAAGAGACGTACGAAGTGGTCGAAGCGATCGAGAACGACGATCGCGCGGGCCTCTGCGAAGAGCTCGGCGATCTTCTCTTGCAGATCGTCTTCCACGCGCAACTCGGCACCGAGACCGGCGCGTTCAGCGTAGCCGACGTGGTCGACGCGCTCTCGAACAAAATGATCCGCCGGCATCCGCACGTTTTCGGCGACGCCGTAATCGAAGATGTCGACGCGCAGTGGAAGAATTGGGAGCAGCTCAAATCGCAAGAAGCGACGGGGCGCAAGCGCAAGAGCCGGCTCGACGGAATTCCCCGCCATCTCGGCGCGCTGCAACGCGGGCAGCGCATGCAAGAAAAGGCCGCGCGCGTCGGCTTCGATTGGCCCAACGTGCAGCAGATCGTGGATAAGCTCGCCGAAGAGTTGGGCGAACTCGCGGAGGCGCGCCGCGCCAAGCAAGACGATGCGCACGTACGCGAAGAACTCGGCGACGTGATCTTCACGCTGGTCAATCTCTCGCGCGGCCTCGGCATCGACGCGGAGGCCGCGATGCGCGAAGCGAACGAGAAATTCTACAAACGCTTTCACTTCATGGAGCAGCGCGCCGCGGAGGCTGGGAAAGCCCTCACGGACATGTCGCTCGACGAACTCGAGGAATTGTGGCAACAAGCAAAGATCCAAGCAGCCTGATTCGCCTGCGCATGAGCGCCCACGACGCGCACTACGGCGGCAATCTCGTCGACGGCGCGCGCATGCTCGCGCTCTTCGGCGACGTCGCAACCGAACTGCTCATCCGCATGGACGGTGACGAGGGCCTCTTCGTCGCCTACGATAGCGTCGAGTTTCTCGCACCCGTCTTCGCAGGCGACTACATCGAAGCCGAAGGCTGGATCGATTCCGTCGGCAACACCTCGCGCAAAATGCGCTTCGAAGCCCGCAAAGTCATCGCCGCCCGCCCCGACGTAAACGAAAGCGCCGCCGACATACTACCCGAACCACTCCCCGTCTGCCGCGCCACCGGCACCTGCGTCACCCCAAAACCCAAAAACCGCAACCCGTCATCCTGACCCGTCGAAGGACGAGACTGTTCACGCGCCGATGCTTCTGCAGCCCTTGCTGTCGCGGGTCGTTGGCGCAATGGTTTCGCATGAAGCGTTATTACGTTTACATGCTGCTTTGCGCGGATGAGAGTTACTACGTCGGCGTTACGAGCAATCTCGAGCAGCGGCTAGCGCAGCACAATGACGGCTGGAGCCCGACCTGCTACACGCACGAGCGTCGTCCGTGCCGGCTCGCTCACGTCTCCGAGTTTGGACAAGTCGACGACGCGATCCGGTGGGAGAAACAACTCAAAGGCTGGTCCCGCAAGAAAAAAGCCGCACTCGTTAGCGGCGACTGGAAACGCATCCAAATGCTCTCGCGCAGCCACGCCTCGAACAAGCCCGTCCTTCGACAAGCTCAGGATGACAAATGACGACACGCCCTCTGCTTGTCATGCTGAGCCCGTCGAAGCATGAGCCTGTCGAAGCATGAGCCTGTCGAAGCATGAGCCAGTCGAAGCATGAGCTTTGTCATGCTGAGCTTGTCGAAGCATGAGCTTGTCGCTTGCCGTCGTTCTTCGACGGGGTCGTCCTTCGACAGGCTCAGGATGACAAGTGACGCCACGCCCTCTGCTTGTCATGCTGAGCTTGTCGAAGCATGAGCCTGTCGCTTGCCGTCGTCCTTCGACAAGGTCGTCCTTCGACAGGCTCAGGATGACAAAATGGCGACACGCCCCCTGTTTGCCATGCTGAGCCTGTCGAAGCATGAGCTTTGTCATGCTGAGCTTGTCGAAGCACGAGCTTGTCGCTTGCCGTCGTCCTTCGACGGGGTCGTCCTTCGACAGGCTCAGGATGACAAAATGGCGACACGCCCTCTGTTTGTCATGCTGAGCCTGTCGAAGCATGAGCTTGTCGTGCTGAGGGCCGGGCAATTATACTAGGCGTTCGTGGGTTTTCTTTTTCCAGACGAGTTTGTAGTAGGCGAACTGTAGTGCGAGGCCGGTGCAGAAGGCGATGGGGTAGCCCATCCATACGCCGTTTAGGCCGTAGTGATGCATGAGGATGTAGGCGGCGGGGACTTCGACGCCGACGATCGAGAAGACGCCGATGACGGTCGGCCAGAGCACCGTTCCGCTCGAGCGCATGATGCCGCTTAGCACGCTGGTGTTGCCGAAGACGACGTAGCTCCAGAGCGTGATCATCAGCAGACCGTGCGCGATATCGAGCGTGTGCGTGTCGGTGATGAACCATCCGAGCAGGATCCACGAAAAGGCGTAACAGAGCACCACGAAGATGCCGCTGACGATGTAGCTCAACGTGATGCCGGAATGAATCACGCTCGAGAGCTTGTCTTCGCGACGCGCGCCGATGCATTGGGCGCCGAAAATCGAGGCCGCGATGCCGATGCTGATTGCGGGAAACTGCACGTAGCCGACGACTTGGTTGACCGCGCCGTAAGCGGCCGTCGCCGACGAACCGAAGCGATTGACGAACGTAATGACGGCGATCTCCGCGAGCGCGACCGTCACCACTTGAATCGCCGTCGGAATGCCGATGCGTACCATCGTTACGAAGATCTTTCCGTCGATCTTCAAATCGGCGAAAATCTCGCGATCGAAGCGCAGCGGATGTTTGATGTACTGCAGGTAGCCCAGCAGCGCGGCGAAGGCCACGCCATTGGCGATGAACGATGAAAGCGCGGCGCTGGCGATGCCCATCTGCGGCAGGCCGACCCATCCCCGAATGAACGCCGGCGTCAACACGATCGAGAGCACCGTGCTGATGATCAGAAAGTAAAATGGCGTCGTTGAATCGCCGGTACCGCGCAGAAACGTCGTGTAGACGATGTACGGAAAAAAGATCGGCAGATACGCGAAGACGATACGCGAGTAGACGACCGAGTCGTCGAGAATGTCGTGCGGCGTACCGAGCATCTGCAGCACGGGGTAGGTAAAGATCAGACCGACGATGCCGACCACCACGCCCATGATCAGGCTCACGGAGAGCGTCGTTCCGGCCACGGCTTTCATTTTGTGCGTATCGCGGGCGCCATAGGCTTGACCGATCAGAACCGTGCTGCCGCTCGAAAGCCCGATGATAAACGACACGAGGAAGAACAGAACCGGGAAGAGCGCCGAAACGGCGGCCAGCGCGTGCACGCCGATCATGCGGCCGAGGAAGATGCTCGAGAACGTCTGCGAGGCCGACTGCAGCACGTTGCTCAGCATCAAGGGGATCAGGAAGACGAGAAAAATGCGCCACATCGGGACGCTCTCGTCGAAAATGTTGAGCCGGCCGCGACCGCGCGCAGCCGGTGATGCCTCTTTCGCTGCCATCGCCCTGGACTTGGCAGGCCGGGTGGCAATCTCATGCGTCCGCAAAGGGGGAAGTGCGCCGCGGGCGTAAGCGCAGGCCCGATGCGGCTGGACAAGTTCATGAAGGTATCGCGACTGAGCAAGCGCCGAAGCGAAGCCCACGAGGCGCTCGAGCACGGGCGCATAACCAAAGACGGCCGTCCGCTTAAACCCGGCTATCAAGTCAAGCCCGGCGACGTGCTGGAGATTCATTACGCGTCCAAGTTCGTGACCGTGCGCGTGCGCGAAGTACCGCTGCGCATGACGCCCGGCGTTAAGTCCGGCGAGTTGTACGAATTGCTCGATGCGCGCAAGGACGAGCCGTCGGATTGGATCTAACGCGCGATGAGCAGCTCGTTTAGCGCCGATACGAAAGACGCGCTCGCGCGCGAAGTGCCGGATGCGCCGCATTGCCGCGAGGCGTTGTTGACGGCGCTCGCGCTCTACGGGCGCGACGCGCGCGGCGAAGCGTTCGTTACGCATCGCAATACGGTGGCACGGTTGTTTCGCGTCCTTCGACAAGCTCAGGATGACAAAGACCAAGCTAAGGATGACAAGGGGCAAGCTCGCGATGACAAGGGGCGGGTTCGCGATGATACGGGGAGGATCGAGAAGGTTGAGGGGACTCGGTTGTTTCGGGCGCCCTCGTATCGCATCGCCTTGCCGGAGCGCTTGCGCGGGTGGCCGAAAAAGCCGATGCACAAGTGCGATCGCGTGATGGAGGCGCGGGCCGCGCTGCTCGCGAGCGGGTCGATCTCGGCCGGCGCGAAGGGCTATCATTTGGAGTTCGTCTTGCCCGATAGCGAGCACGCCGAACGCTTGAGCTGGACGCTGCGCGCGGTCGCGCACGAACCCAAGCGCGTGATTCGCAAAGGGCGCTACGTGCTCTACTACAAGGACTTCGATGCGATCGCCGACGTGCTCGCGGTGATCGGCGCGCACGGCGCGGTGCTGCAGCTCGAAGACGTGCGCGCGCTCAAAGAGACGAAGAATCGCATCCATCGCCTCGTGAACACCGAGGCGGCCAATCTCGAGCGCACGGCGGCGGCCGCGGCGGCGGCGCGCCAAACGATCGAGTTCCTCGCCAGCGCCTACGGCTTGCAGCATCTTTCGCCGGCGCTGCGCGAGATCGCCGAGTTGCGGGTGGAGTACCCCGACGAGAGCCTCGCGGAACTGGGGCAGCGCTGCAATCCGCCGATCGGCAAGCCGACCGCGAACAGCCGTCTCGGCGCGCTGACGCGGCTGGCAAGGCGCCTGCACCGCTAGCGGAGTAACTCCCAGGATGCGTATCGGAATCAACGGCTTCGGCCGCATCGGCAGAAACTTCACCAAAGCGCTCCTCGAGCGGCATCCGGGCGTCGAGATCGCCGCCGTCAACGATTTGACGAGCGCCGCGGAATGCGCCCACCTCTTCAAGTACGATTCGAACTACGGACAGTTCGACGGTACGGTCACCGCCGATGGCGATAGTATCGCGATCGACAAGCATCGCATCCGGGTTATCGCCGAACGCGATCCGGCGAAGATTCCGTGGAAGGATCTCGGCGTCGACGTCGTGATCGAATCGACCGGACTCTTCACCGACGCGAGCAAAGCGCGGGCGCACATCGACGGCGGCGGCGCGAAGAAAGTGATCATCTCGGCGCCGGCTAAAGGCGAAGACGTAACGCTCGTTCTGGGCGTCAACGATCGCGATTACGATCCGGCAAAGCATCACATCATCTCGAACGCGTCGTGCACGACCAACTGTTTGGCGACGACGGTGAAGCCGCTGGTCGATCACCTCGGGTGGATCAAAGGCTTTATGTCGACCATCCACTCGTATACGAACGATCAAAACATTCTCGATGCACCGCATAAGGATCTGCGCCGCGCGCGCAACGCCGCGACCAACATCATCCCCACCTCGTCGGGCGCCGCGAAAGCGTTGCATTTAACGATCCCCGAAGTTGAAGGAAGCTTCGACGGGTTCGCGCTGCGCGTTCCCACGGCTACCGTTTCGATGGTCTACCTGGTCGCCCACGTGAAGAAAGCAACCACGCGCGACGAGGTCAACGCCATTCTGCGCGGGGCGGCGGCGAACGAACTACACGACTACGTGCTCTACACCGAAGAGGAGCTGGTCTCGAGCGACTTCAAGCGTTCGCCGTATAGCTCGATCATCGACTCGAAGCTCACGCAAGCCAACGGCGACCTCGTGCAAGTCTGCGCCTGGTACGACAACGAGTGGGGCTACTCGTGCCGCTTAGCCGATCTCACCGCCAAGATCCTAGAAAAGATCCCCACCACGGCCTAGTGCTAGCAGTGCTTCGAAAAGCTCATGCTTCGACAGGCTCAGCATGACAAGGGGTCGGCCCCCGCCGTTTGTCATCCTGAGCCTGTCGAAGGACGGAGCTTGTCGAAGGACGCCTGTCGAAGGACTTAACCTCGCTCGAAGGATTACGGAATGCTTCCACCACCTGCGTATTTTGCGCTCGACGATGTTTATAAGATCGTCGGGCTTTCGTCGCCTCGGATTTCGCCCGACGGCAAGTCGCTCGTCTTCGTGCGT
>DATBTN010000001.1 GCA_036559195.1 Candidatus Baltobacteraceae bacterium | reverse complement strand
GACGATTTTTTCTCGATGGTCGCCTTGGATCTCGACGGTGCCGTTTTTTGCCGTCCCGCCGGATCCGCAGAGCTTTTTTAACGCCTTGGCAACGGCGTCGCACTCGCGTTCGCCCAAACCGGTAACGATGCAGACGACGCTGCCGCGTCGCCGTTCGCGCGCGACGCGAAGGATGCCGTCGTCTGGAACGTTGCCGCGCTGCTGCGGCTTCGCTTGGCGTTTGGGTTCGGGGATCTGCCAGCCGGCGTCGCTTGAGAAGACGAGACGGCTCCGATCGTCGGGCATGCACCTCTTCTTCTGCAGGCACCGCGCGAGCCGCTGCCAAAGCCGCCGCCATGATCGTCTTGGCCGTAACCTATCTCATTGCGACCGGCCACGAGGAGGAAGCTGCGGCTCACTTTCTCGCGCTGGCCGAACAAACGCGTCGCGAGCCTGGGAATCGGCTCTATCTGGTTCATCGCTCCACGCAAGAGCCGCGGCGTTTCTTCCTTTACGAGCAGTACGACGACCAGGCAGCTCTCGACGAGCATCGAGCCTCGCCGCATTTCGAAACGCACGCCCGGGCGGGAATCATGCAGATCATGGAAAGTCGCAGCCCGGAGACGTACGAGTTATTGACGTGAGCAAGGCGATCTGCGTTTTTTGCGGTTCGCGCACGGGCAGGGGCGACGCGTACGTGCGGCTCGCGAGTGCCGTTGCCGCGCGCTGCGCCGCCGAGGGTTTTGGGATCGTCTACGGCGGTGGGCGCGTCGGTCTGATGGGGGTAGTCGCAGACACGGCGCTCGCGGCGGGCGGTCGCGTGGTTGGCGTCATTCCCGCCACGCTCGCGACCAAAGAGATCGCGCACGACGGATTGAGCGATCTTCATGTGGTTGCGAGCATGCACGAGCGCAAGGCGCTGATGTCCGATCTGGCCGACGCGTTCGTCGCATTGCCGGGCGGCTTCGGCACGATGGACGAGCTCTGCGAGATCGTTACGTGGGCGCAGTTACGAATTCACACCAAACCCGTCGTGCTGCTCAATGCCGACGGGTATTACGACGATTTGCTCGCGCTCTTCGATAACATGGTTCGCGAAGGGTTCGTTACCACGGAGAATCGCCGGCTCATGCAATCCGTCTCCACCGTCGACGCGCTCTTCGAGCTTCTCAACGCCTCGTGACGCCGATTCGCGTAACGATCGCGCGCCGGCGCGCCGACTATTTCGAAGCGTTCCATGCGATTCTCGCGCGGCGGCTGCTGCGCTTCGCGCTCTTGACGCTCCTCGTGCTCGTGATTTTGGACGCGGCCCGCGGCTGGCTAAGACCCCCGAATCACCCTCGGGACGTCGCCGCGCTGCTGCTGCTTGAGGTCGCAATCGCGGCGGTCGTCTGGGGCGTCGCCTATGGTACGACCGTGTACCTTACGGCGCAACGCATGTATCGAACGCATTTGCGCGTTCCGGGAAAGACCTACACGTTCGATGATTCCGGCGTTCGATACGCCTCCGCGACGACTGCGTCGCAAACCGCTTGGAGCGCTTTCGCATCGTATCGGGAGACGCCGAATCTCTTTCTGCTGTTTTTCCCCAATCGCACGTTCGCGCTCATTTCGAAACGCAACGTCGACGACGGCCGCGTCGACGATTTACGCACGCTCTTGCACGCGCGCATATCGAAGTAACCGCTCGAACCAGTCGCGCACGTCGTCGTCGGAGATCTCCAGCGAGCCGTCGCCACAACTCAGCTCGAACATCTGCCGGTCCGGAATATCGCCGCGCGCGAACGCACCGACGAGCCAAATCCCCGTCTCCTCGGCAACGCGCATCGCGGCCGCATCGAGGCGATCGAAATCGCCTCGCACGAACGCGTGCAGCATGTTGGTCGGCGGCGGGTTCGGCGTAACCGTCACCGCATCGAAGGATCCGATCGCCCGTGCGATCGCTCGCGCGCGCTCCACGTAACGCGGGATCCGCGGAAGATACGTCTTCAAACCCTCGCGAGCGGAGACGATCATCGGGTATTGCGCGACGAGCCGCCCGCCGTGACGCCACTGCCACAGGCGTGCTTGATCGATAATCGCTTTCGGTCCCGCGAGTGCGGCGCCGGCCACGGCGTTGAGGATTTTATAGAACGAGACGTACGCGGTATCGAACGGTGCGCTCAACTCGGCGTACGACGCGCCATAGTACGGTTGCGATTCCCACAAGCGCGCGCCGTCCAGGTGCGCAGCAGCCCCAGCCTCACGCGCCCAGGCGGTCATCGCAAGAAGGTCGTCCCACGGCCGAAGCGCCCCACCGATATTGCGTTCCGGCAACTCGAAGAGCACGGCGCCCACCGGTTCCGCGATCGCTTCGAGGTCGGCCTGCGTGAAGAGCCGGTTGCGATCTCCCACCGGTATCGCGCGCAGCCCGTGCAGCGCTTCGATCGCGCCGGCCTCGGAGAGCAGGAGATGGCTCTGCGGATGGAGCGCGACCGTCGCGCGGCGCCGCGCATCGGCGTGAACGCGTAGCGCGATCTGCTGCGCCATCGTGCCGCTCGGCATGAAGACCGCGGCTTCCTTACCGAGCAGGGCGGCGATCGTCGCTTCGAATGACGCGAGCAGCTCGCCGCCTCCGTACCGGTCCGCGCGTTCGTCTTCTCCGCAGGCGTGCGCGATCGCCCGCAATCGTTCCGCGATCGGTTGTGGGGGATGCCCGACGAAGCGGGTGCAGCCGCGCTGCACCCGCGCTCGTTCGGCGGCGTCGATCACTCGTGAAACCCGGCCGGAAGGCTCGCGTGCAGATTCTTCACCAGGAACGCATACGTGTCGGCATAATCGTCGATCACTTTGGCGATCGGCCTGCCGCCGCCGTGATCGGCCGTGGAGATCAGCGCCGCGATCGCCGCGCGCTGCGGGATCTGTGCGAAGTACGATTGCGTGAGCGTTTTCTCGGCTGCGACCCATGCCGAGGTTTCCGGCGAGTCGATGTTTTCGAGCCAGCGATACGGATCGGGCACGATCGGCTTGTTCACGACGAACCTCCACAGGCAGTTGCGCAGAGTATGCCTTACGCTTCTCCGGGCTCCTGCGTGCCGCTTTGACGGCACCGCTTGTCGACGACCCGCTTAACGACGGCCATCGCGTTGAGCGACTTAGGGAAGCCGATGTAGGGTATCAGCGTCATCACCGCCTCCACGATTTGCGACTCCGTCAACCCGACGTTGAACGCGCCGTGTACGTGCGTCTCGAGTTGCGGGTCGCATCCGCCCATCGTCGCCAGCGTTGCGATCGCCACCAGCTCGCGCGCCTTGAGGTCGCCGTCGCGCGCGTAGATCTCGCCAAACGCAAACTCGATGAGGTAGCGCGCAAAATCCGGCGCGACGTCCCGGTAAGCGGCGATCAGATTATCCGCCACCCGATCGCCGTCGATCTTGCGCAGGAGCGCCTCACCGCGCTCGTACTGGGTATCGCCCAATGCGGTTACTCGGCGAGGGCGGTGACGACGATGCGCTCTTGTTCGACGGCGTGAGCGCCGGGGTAGCCTTCCGACGGACTCGCGCGGTAGCCGCGACCGATGTACTCGATATCGAACGAACCGGTCTTGCCCTCGAGCAAGCGCCGCCGCACGTGCGCGCGCGCCCCCATGTTCTTCGGCTCTTCCTGAACCCACACGATCTTCTTGAGATTGGGATAGCTCGCGATGGTGGCGTTGATCTCCGCAACTGGAAGCGGTGCGAGCATCTCGATCCGCGCGATGGCGGTCTTCTTGAGACCCTTATACGCATCGTGACCGGTCAGGTCGTAGTAGATCTTTCCGGTACAGAGGATCAGTCGTTCGACGGCGCCCTTATCGGCGACGTTCGGATCGTCGAGGACGGGCTGGAACGAGCCGCCGGCCATGTCGTCGATCTTGCCGGATGCCGCTTCGGCACGCAGCAGCGACTTGGGCGTCATCACGACGAGCGGAACCGCTTGCGGCGAGGTCGCCTGCATACGCAGCAAGTGATAGTAGTTGGCCGCCGTCGACGGCACCGCGACGCGCAGATTGCCTTCCGCCGTCAGTTGTAAGAACCGTTCGAGACGCGCGCTCGAATGTTCCGGCCCCATACCTTCGTATCCGTGCGGCAGGAGCAGCGTCAAACGCGTCGTCTGACCCCACTTCGCCTGACCGGCCGCGATAAATTGATCGATGATGATCTGCGCGCCGTTATTGAAGTCGCCGAACTGCGCTTCCCACAGCACGAGCGCTTTGGGAACCGCCGCGGCGTAGCCATATTCGAAGCCCAGGCACGCATACTCCGAGAGCGGGCTATTATGAATCTCGAACGAGGCTCGGGCGTCGTGCAGGTTTTGAATCGGCACGTACTCGTGCGTGCCGCTCGGATCGTGCAGCACCGCGTGGCGATGGCTAAACGTACCGCGTTCGGTATCTTGTCCGGTGAGACGGATCGGCGTCCCTTGCGCGAGCAGCGACGCAAATGCGAGCGCTTCGGCCATGCCCCAATCGACGAGTCCCTTTTCTTTTATCACGCCCTTACGCCGGTCGAACTGCGTCTGCAGTTTCTTGTTGGTCGTGAACGTGCTCGGCACGGCAACGAGTTCGTCGCTCCAGGCGAGCAATTGCGCCTTGTCGATCGGCGCGATCGGCGCGGCGGCGGCCGGCGCGACGGTCAACTTCGCTAAGATCCCGGCCACGTCGTGGCGGTCGCCCTTGACCTTCTTGTGGGCTTCCTGCAGGCGCGCGGTCGCCGCGCTCGCCATTTCGTTTACCGCATCGGCCGTCAATACGCCCTGCGCGACCAGTTTGTTTGCGAAGAGTTCGCGCGCCGTGGGGTGAGTTTTGATGCGCTCGTACATGGCGGGCTGGGTGTACGCGGGTTCGTCCTGCTCGTTGTGACCGAAGCGGCGATAGCCGATCGCGTCGATGATCGCGTCGCGCCCGAAGGCGCGGCGGTATTCGACTGCCAGATGAACGGCCCAGATGCACGCGTCGATGTCGTCGGCGTTGACGTGTATGATGGGCACGTCGAAGCCTTTGCCGAGATCCGACGAGTAACGCGTCGAACGGTCGTCTTTGGCATCGGTCGTGAAACCGATCTGATTGTTCGCGATCACGTGCAGCGTACCGCCGACCGTATACCCTGGCAGCGACTGCAGGTTGAACACTTCGGCGATGATGCCTTGCCCCGAGAACGCCGCGTCGCCGTGAATGAGAATCGGCGCAGCCTTGCGCACGTCGAGCTCGGGCACCGCGTGCGAGTGATCGGTCTGGAGCGCGCGCGTTCGACCCTCGACCACTGGATCGACGGCTTCGAGGTGGCTCGGATTGTGCGCGAGCGTGACGCCGATTTTCTTTCCGGCGCCGTACTCGTAGACGCCGGTCGCACCGTGATGGTATTTGACGTCGCCGGTCACGTCGCCGTCGATGCCGACTTCACCGCGCGCGTGCGCGGCCTCGAACTCCGAGAGAATCTCTTCGTACGGCGTGTTGACCACGTGCGCGATCGTATTGAGCCGGCCGCGATGCGCCATCCCGATCACCGCGTGCGGCACGCCGTCGTCGCCGAGCATCTGCAGCATCTCTTCGAGCATCGGCACGGTCGCGTCGAGACCCTCGACCGAAAAGGTCTTTTGTCCGAGGAAAACCTTCCGCAAGTAGCGCTCGAGCGTCTCGACGCGCGTAAGGCGGCGCAGGACTTCCACTTTACGCTCGTTGGAGAGAGCGACTTTGTGGCGGCCCGACTCGATCGTATCGCGCAGCCACTCGCGCTGCTCGGTGTTTGCGATGTGTTCGATCTCGTACGCGATCGTTGACGCGTAGGTTTCCTTGAGATGCGGCAGCACTTCCGCGAGCGTGGAGCCCGGCACTTTCACGCGCAAGACCGACGCCGGGATTGCCGCGAGCAACGCCGGAGTGAGCCCCCAATTGCTCGGCTCGAGCGACGGTTCGCCGACCGGCTGCGTGCCGAGCGGATCGAGCGTCGCGGCCAAATGTCCGTGGGTGCGATATGCCGCGACGACCGCCATCCCAGCCGCCACCGCCCGCAACATCTCGTCCGACGGCGCCGCTTTGTCACGACCCGCCGAAAGCGCGACCTTGTCATCCTGAGGCGGTCGCAGGATAGGCGCGGCACTGAGCCCCAACGATTGGAAGATCGCTTCGTAGAAGCCGTCTTTGCCCTGCAGCAGTTCGTCGACGCGCTTGAGGTACTCACCCGACTGCGCGCCTTGAATGACGCGATGATCGTAGGTTGAGGTCATCTGCATGACCTTGCCGATGCGCAGCGACTTGAGCGTTGCTTCGTCGACGCCGGAGAATCCGGCCGGATACCCAATCGCACCCGCAGCGAGAATCGAACCCTGACCGGCCATCAACCGCGGAATCGATGCGACCGTTCCGATGCCGCCGGGATTGGTCAACGTGAACGACGCGCCTTGCAGATCGTCGGCGACGAGCTTGTTGTCGCGCGCCTTGACCACGAGCGCTTCGTACCGCGCGTGGAAGCCCGCGAAGTCCAAGGCGTCGGCGTTCTTAATGACCGGTACGACGAGGAACCGCGAGCCGTCTTTGCGCTGCGAATCGACGGCGAGTCCGAGATGGATGCCGGGCTCGATGCGCGATGGCGCGTTATTCTCGCGGCGGAAACTGTAGGTCATGAACGGCAGCTCGCGCGCGGCGCGTACGAGCGCGAACGCGATCGCGTGCGTGAACGAAACCTTTTGCGGACGGCCCGCCGCCTTGAGCGCGGCGTTGAGTTCTTTGCGGCGCCCGTCGAGTACCTCGACCGCGAGCGTACGAAAACTCGTCGCCGTCGGAATCGCGAGACTCGCTTCCATGTAGCCGATGAGCGCGGCCGCCGGTCCTTTGAGCGGCGTGATCTTCGACTCCGCAGCGAGCGGCGGCAACTGCGGCGGCAATTGCGGCGTCGACGGAATCGCCTCAACGTGCTTCTCGACGTCGGCGCGCAAAATCAAGCCGTTCGGGCCGGAACCGCGCACGTTCGCAAGCGTCATCCGGCGCGCGCGAGCGATGCGGCGCGCCTGCGGCGTCGCCATGGCGTCGCCCGTACGTGCGGGCGGTGCGGGCGAAGCGGCGACTGGAGCGCGAGCAACCGCGGCGGGTGCCGCGCTCGCAACCGGTGCCGCGCTGCCGGCAGACGCGTTGGCATCGATGTCGGCGAGCGGACCGCCGACGGCGACGGTCGCGCCTTCGGCGGCGTGGATTGCGGTAATGACCCCGGAACTCGTCGCCGGAACTTCGACATCGACTTTATCGGTCGTAACGTTGACGATCGCATCGCCCTCGTTCACGAAATCGCCGACCTTTTTTTGCCACTCGACGATCGAGCCTTCGGTCACCGATTCGCCCATTTCGGGCAGCGTTACCGTGACGAGCTTCGGCGGCCCCGACGGCTTCGCGCTGCCGTTCGCGGGCGCGGCCGGCGCCGGCGCGGCGCTAGCGGCGCCCGAGTCTTTCGCGTTGGTGTCGATCTCGACGAGCACCGCGCCGACGGCGACGGTCTCGCCCTCGCCGGCCAGAATCGCTTTGATCACGCCGGAGGCCGTAGCGGGAACCTCCACGTCCACCTTATCGGTGGTCACTTCGACGAGCGTGTCGCCCTCGGCAACGTACTCTCCGACCTTCTTGCGCCATTCGACGATCGAGCCTTCGGTGACCGACTCACCCATCTCGGGGAGCGTGACTTGGACCATCGTCTCCGGCACTTGTTTCTGCTACTCCGTTTCCAGACATTAAGGAAGAGCCCGACCGGACTCTTTGCACAGTCGCGCGCGTTTACCCGTTCATCGTAGACCCGCCAGACCCGCAATCCAATGACGGCCGGAAGCAAGATTCATGTCGCCGATGGAATGGATTTTGCAGCCTGGCGGACGATTCTTCCGGGATGGAACTCCAGCAGCTTCAGTATTTCGCGGTGGTCGCGCGGACCGAGCACGTCACCCAAGCGGCGGAGGAGCTATCGATCACCCAGCCGTCTTTGAGCCGAGCGATGGCTCGGCTGGAACGGGACCTGGGCGTGACGCTCTTCGAACATCACGGGCGCTCGATTCGGGTCAACCGCTACGGGCGCGCGTTTTTACGCCACGTCGAGCGGGCGCTCGCCGCGATCGAGGAAGGCCGGCGCGAACTGGTCGATCTCTCCGATGCAGAGTCGGGAGTCGTCGCCTTCGGGTTCGCACACGCGCTCGGAACGCGCGTGGTGCCCGATCTTATCGCCGGGTTTAAGAAGCAGCATCCGTCCGCGCGTTTCCAGCTCGCACAGAACGCCTCGCACATCATTCTCGCCGAACTCGAATCGGGAGCGGTCGACCTCGCGCTGGTTTCGCCCGTACCGCCGACGAGCGATCGCGTGACGACGATCGAATTGACGTCGGAAGAGCTCTTCCTGGTCGTGCCGCACGATCATCGCTTTGCAAAACGCCGCACGGTGCGCCTGCACGAAGTGCGCGACGATTCGTTCGTCTGTCTGCGCAAAGGGTATGGCCTGCGCGCGTTGACCGACGACTTCTGCGCGCAAGCCGGCTTTACACCGAACATCGCGTTTGAAGGCGAGGAGATCGCAACGGTGCGCGGGCTCGTCGCCGCCGGCCTCGGCGTCGCGATCATTCCCGCACCGACCTCCGCTCCCGAAGACGATCCGCCGCGTCTGCGCGTTACCGAGCCGGTTTGCCGTCGATCGGTCGGCTTACTCTGGATGCCCGGACGCTATCAGCCCGAGATCGCGCAACGTTTCCGCGCCTACATCGGCGCGGCGTTCGGCAAGCGCTCCGAAAAGCCGTTCTAACCGCCGATTCCGGTGAACCGCGCGATCGCCAGACTGCCGATGGCGATGCTGACCCAAAGGATTAACCCGAGCGCAATCGGGCGAAATCCCGCGCTGCGCATGCGCGCGAAATCGGCCGAGAGTCCAACGCCGCTTAGCGCGACGACGATCGAGAAGAGCGCGACCGCCGTCAGCGCGCCGTGCCAGCCTGCCGGAATGAGGCCGAACGTATTGAGCACCGCAGCGACGACGAACCACACGATGAACCACGGCACGATCGCTTTCCAGTCCACGACGCTGCCGGCTCCGCGCGCTTGCCAGATCTTTTTACCGGCGTAAAACAACACGATCGGAACGATCAGCGTCGTGCGCGTGAGCTTCACGATCACCGCTTCGTTGCCGGCCGCGTGGCCGTAAACGAAACCCGCCGCGACCACCGACGACGTGTCGTTAATCGCCGTGCCGGCCCAGAGTCCGAAGGCTTGTTGCGAGAGCGCGAGCAGATGGCCGAGTGGCGGGAAGAGCAACACCGCAACGATATTAAAGAGAAAAACCGTCGAAATTGCGTACGCGATATCGGCTTCGCTCGACTCGACGACCGTCGAAAGCGCCGCGATGGCCGAACCGCCGCAGATGGCCGTGCCGATTGCCAGCAGCCGTCGCAAGTCGCGCCCGACGCCGAGTGCGTTGCCGGCAACGTACGCGACGATCAGCACGATGACGAGCGTTCCGAGCATCACCGGCAGCGAGTGCAATCCGTTTCCAACGATCTCCGCGAGACTGAGATTCGCACCCAGCACGACGATCGAGAGCTGCAAGAGTTGTTTGCTCGCAACTTTTACGCCGGGAACGAAGCGCGCGTCCGGCCGGCGCACGAGGGCGACCAGCATGCCGATCACGATACCGAAAACGGGACCGCCGACGATCGGTACCGCTCGTCCCAAAGCGAACGCAAGGATCGCAACTACCAGACACAGCGCGAGCCCGGGAACGATCGTCACGCTTTCCAAAGCTCCCATTCATGAGCGACCGTTCGATTGTTCATTTTGTCATCCTGAGCTTGTCGAAGGACGAACCCCATCGAAGGACGCCGAGCGTGACAAACAATCAGATACACCTTGCTAGAAATAGCCGGCTCGTCTTGCGGGAAACGTTACCAGCCGATTGCGCTGAAAATGCGGGCGCGCGTGATGTAAGACGAACGCCGAAACGTCGTAGGCTTGCTGATCGGTGAGCGATCCCGGAGCGTTCTGCGGCATCGCGTAGCGCACGAACGCGGCCATCGTACGCAATCGATGCATGCCGGCGCCGTCGTTAAACGAGGTGGCTCCCCAGAGCGGCGGAAACGATCCGTTCACCCCGGCACCGGTTGCTTGGTGACACGACGAACAGCGCTGCGCGTAGAGTCCGGCGCCGCGAACGACGCTCGCCGCGCGCGGCGCAACCACCGCCGGCGTGCCATTCGCCGGGTCCGGCATCGCTCCGACCGGCGTGCCGCGCGAGAGCGAAGCAATGTATGCGACGATCGCCTCCATCGGACGACTCTCGTAGGCCGGCGGCCGGCCGTTCATGCTGTAAAGGAAACACTCCGCGATCCGATCCTGCAGCGAGATGACGCGGTGCGCGCGGGCGTTCCACTGCGGAAATTGCCCGTAGATGCCCGCGAGACTGCCGGCGCGTGCCGTGCCGGCCTTTGGGTGACACGCCTCGCATGACATATTCGCCGAGACGTACCCCTTCATCGTCTGCGGCGTGTCGGTAATAATCCGGCGGCCGTAGCTGACGAGTTCGCCGACGGCAACATTCGGCGGCGCAGTCGCCGCCCGCGTGGAGGCCTGCGGCGCGCGACCGCACCCGGCGAGCGCCAAGGCCAATACGGCGACCGCGAAGCGTTTCATTCAAGCAAGCTACGCGCTTGTGACGCATTACTCATGCGAAGTCCGCCATCGGTTGCCGCGCAAGGGTTTGCGCTCTGCCGGGCCGCAGTCGTCGACAATGGAGGATGCAAACGCGAGCGAGATCGATCCGACCGCGTCGACCTCGGCCCGGCTCAATCGCGAGGCATTCGTCGGAATCTCGGCGGGCGCCGCCGCCGGTATAGGGACGGTCGCGCGCGGGCTCGGGCAAGGCGCCGGCCTCGGGAAAACGCATCCGCCGCTGGTCGCGCCGGACGACTCCGCGATCGTTGCGGCGCACGTGGAACTGCGCCGGCCCGACGGCGCGATCGCCGCGTATGCCGCATCGCCGAAGAACGCGGGACCCGATACGCCGGGAATCGTCGTCGTGATGCATATTTGGGGAGTCGACACCTCGATTCGCGACGTCGTGCGCCGATATGCCAAGGAAGGCTACGTCGCGATCGCGCCGGATTTGTATTCGCGCTTTCACGCCCCTAGCGGTGACGGCGTCAGCGATATCGCCACGTTTCGCCCGTTTGCCAAGCAATTGCTCGACGCGCAGGCCGATGCCGATATTCGCGCCGCAGCCAACTGGATAACGGCGGCACATCCCGGCGCGCGCGTGGGGGTCACGGGCTTTTGCATGGGCGGCGCGATCGCGCTGCGCCAGGCAATTACCAACGGCGATGTTTTTGTGGCCGACGCGCCGTTCTACGGCAATCCCGCGGGTATCGATGCGGGCCAGATTCGTATCCCGATCTGCGGCAGTTACGGCGCTCGCGATACGTCGATTCCGGCCGAATCCGTTCGCGCCTTTCGCGACGCCTTGCGCGTGCCCAACGATATCGTCATCTATTCGACGGCCGGCCACGCCTTCTTCGACGATCAGCGCGGCGCGTTCGATCCGGCGGCCGCCGCGGACGCGTGGCGGCGAACTCTTGCATTTTTCGCGAAGTTTTTGCGCGGTTAAGTCGAACGTCTGATCGGGTGAACGGCACGCTCTCGCTCGTCCTGGTTCTGCTTATCGGTCTCGTCGGCGGAGCCGCGCTCGCACTGGCCCTCGCTCGCCGCGAAATCGCGCGCCACCGCGAGCGTGCGGAGGCAGCCGAGCAAGCGCGTGCGATCGCCGAGTCGCGTTTGCTCGATCTCGACGAGCGCCATCGTCAGAGCGTTGAAATCGTCGCCGAGCGCCTCAAGAGCGAGATGCACGAAAGCAACGGCCGAATCGCCGAGATGCAGCGCGAGCAGTTCCTCGCCATCGCCAACGAGCGCTTCGACAAAGCGCTGCTGCCGGTCGCGCAAAAACTCAACGAGTTCGACGCACTCGTGCAAACGATGGAAAAATCGCGCGTCGGCGCCTACGAAGGCCTTAAAGAGCAGATCGCCGGATTGCTCGAGCGCTCGGGCCGCCTCGAGCTTTCGACGTCCCAGCTTTCGACGCAAACCTCGGTTTTGGTTTCGGCGCTGCGTAATCCGACCACGCGCGGCAAGTGGGGCGAAGTGCAACTCAAACGCGTCGTCGAGTTAGCGGGCATGCAGGAGCACGTCGATTACGACGAACAGCAAACGTTCGATACCGGCGAGGGCATGGGCCGCCCGGATATGACCGTCTCGCTGCCGGGCAACGCCCGTATCTTCGTCGATGCGAAGGCCCCGCTCGCCGCCTATCTCGAGGCGATCGAGATTCCCGAAGAGAGCGGCCGGCGCGATAAACTGCGCGCGCACGCGAGCGCCTTTAAGTCCCACGTGGACGCTCTTGCGAAGAAGAACTACCATCGCGTCGACGGCTCCGCGGAGTTCGTGGTCATGTTCGTTCCCGGCGAAGCGTTTCTGAGCGCCGCCTGCACCGAGAATCCCGACTTGATCGAATACGGCGCCGCCAAGGGCATCTACATCGCGAGCCCGCTCACGCTGATGGCGCTCCTGCGCTCCTACGCGCTGGGCTGGCAGCAGCGTCAGCAGGAAGAGAATGCGAAGGCGATCGCCGAGGCGGCCCGCGTGCTGTACGATCGCGTCAGCACGTTTGCGAGCCATTTCGTTTCGATGGGTTCCAATCTCAAAAAGGCCGTCGACTCGTACAACGGCGCGGTGCGCTCGATGGAGACCCGCGTTCTGCCGCAGGGCCGTAAAATCAAGGAGATGGCATCCCTCTCCGGCGATACGCCCGAGGTTGCGGAGATCGAAGTCACGCCGCGCGAAGTCACCGCGCTCGACGCGCAGCCGCGGCGACGCGGGACGCGCCAGCCTCCGCTCTTCACCAACGACGAAGCGAGCTAGGCTCGCGGCCAATGCTTTCACAAGACGATCGCTCGCGCCTCGACGATCTTCGCACGCGGCTGCGTGATGCGAACGCCTTTGCCGTGGGCTATCCCGCCTCGAAAGATCTCGACATCCGGGAACTTGGCGAGTTTCTTGCATTCGCCATCAACAACATCGGCGATCCGTTCGCAGAGAGCACGTACCGCGTCAACACGCGCGAATTCGAACGCGAGGTCGTCGAGTTTTTTGCGGCAATGATGCGGGCACCCGAGGGGAACTGGTGGGGGTACGTTACCAACGGCGGCACCGAAGGGAATCTCTACGGTCTCTATCTCGCGCGCGAACTCTATCCGAACGGGATCGTTTATTTCTCCGAACAGACCCACTATAGTGTGAGCAAGAACCTGCACTTTCTCGGCATGCGCCATATCATGATACGCGCGCAGGAGACGGGCGAGATCGACTACGAGGATCTGCGCGAAACGCTCAAGATCCATCGCGACTCGCCGCCGATCGTCTTTGCCAATATCGGCACGACGATGACCGAGGCGCGTGACGACATCGCGCGCATTCGCGGCGTGCTCGATGACTTGACGATCCGGCAAAGCTACATTCACTCCGACGCCGCGCTCTCGGGCGGCTACGTCGCGTTCTTGGAACCGCGGCCGGCATTCGATTTTGCCGACGGTGCGGACAGCATCTCGATTTCCGGGCACAAGTTTCTCGGCGTTCCGCTTCCATGCGGCGTCGTGCTCGCCAAGAAGCGCAACGTCGAGCGGATCGCCCGCTCGATCGATTACATCGGAAGTCTCGACACGACGATCTCCGGCTCGCGCAACGGGTTTACGCCGCTCGCCCTATGGTACGTCATCCGGTCGCTCGGCCTCGAGGGCATGCGCGAACGCGCCCATCGATGCTTGGATCTCGCCGCCTACGCGCAGGAGCGGCTCGTGGCCCGCGGCGTCCCCGCTTGGCGCAACCGCAACGCGATCACCGTGGTGTTCCCCAAGACCGGCGACGCGGTCAAAGCCAAATGGCAGCTCGCGACCGAGCGTTTTTCGCATTTGATCGTCATGCCCGGCATTAGTCGAGAAACCATCGATGCGTTCGTCGACGACGTCGCCGCCGAACATTCGAAACGAGCTTTGCAGGAGAGCACGCGATGAAGACGCGCCTACGAATCGTTTGTCACGATCGGCCCGGCCTCATCGCCGAAACGGCCGCACTCCTGGCGGAGCGCGACATCAACGTCATCGATCTCGAGGCCCACGCGCACGGCGGCGACGCCGTGCTGCTGCTCGACGTCGAGAAGCCCGACGAGGCGCTCGCGCTGCTGACCGGCAATGGATTCAATTGCGTGACCGACGAAGTCGTGCTCGCGCGCGTCGCCGATCGGCCCGGAGCGCTGGCCAAACTCTCGAAAGCGCTTCTCGACGCCGACGTGGAAGTGCGCTCGGTGACGATGGTTCAGCGCGACGAGGGACACGCGATCGTCGCCATGAGCACCGGCGATAACGAGCGCGCGCGGCGCGTCCTCGCCGACTGCGTGATCTAAGCCGCTACCGCTTCTTGCTCGCCTCGTAGGCTTTGAGCGCCTCGAGCGTGTTGGCGACGTGCAGGTCGGGTTTGAGCGAACTGTAGACGTAGACGATCTTCCCATCGGGAGCGATCACGTACGAGGTGCGATCGGCGTATTGCGGCGCGGCCTTTAAAACCGCGTCGTACGCTTTGGCGATCGCGAGATCCGCATCGGCCGCGACGGCGAACTTGCTCCGGCATTCGCTAACCGAGAACTTCTGCAGCTTTGCGATCGGATCGTGCGAGACGCCGATCACGGTCGCATCGAGCGCCGCGTACTGGCCGATCGCGTCGGCAAAATCGTGCGCTTCGATCGTGCAGCCCGGCGTAAAGGCGGCCGGATAAAAATACAGCACGACCGGCCCTTTTTTGAGCGCCGACGCAAGATCGAACGCGAAAATCTTGCCGCCCATCGACGCCTGGGCTTTAAAGGCCGGCGCGGTATCGCCGACTTTGAGGCTGGCGAGCGCCGGCGCGCTTAACGCAACCGCGCAGATACCGAGCACCGCAACAACACGACGGATCATTCGAACTCCTCCCGTACCACCCGCGGCTCTCTTCGGTGCGGCGGGCGCGAACCCCGCGCAACGCGAAGCGGTCGGGATGGCAGATTGGTCCTCGTACTTCGCGAGGCTCGACGGCGCACCGGTCTCGATCGCCGTCGATCTCGAGCTCAAAGCCTCCGCTCCGCTCGCGCAGAAACCGGCGGCCTACACGATCGCGGTCGCCGTGCGCGAGCCCGACGCGAACGGCATGCCGGCCGAAAGTGAGTTCGAGCGGCTCTCCGAGATCGAAAACGCGCTCTACGACGCCCTGCTCGCGCTCGACGTGCTGCAAGTGGGCCGGGTTACCGGCCGAAAGCTGCGTACGTTCCACTACTACGGTCCGCAGACCGCAACGATCGCCGCGACCGTGGCGCAGATCATGGAATCGTACGCCGGATACCAGTTCAAAGTTCTGGCCGCCGACGACCCGACGTGGTCGATCTACGTCGGCTATCTCTATCCCGATCACTATCAGCTCGAGTTCGCCGAAGATATGAAAGTGCTACAGGCGTTGCGCGACGCCGGCGACGATTTCGAGCGACCGCGCGATATCCGCCATATCGTGCGATTTTCAGACGCGGGGCGCCGCGACGGGTTCGCGCGCGCGATCGCCGATCACGGCTTCCTGGTCGATGCGGCCGGCGAGGTCGTAACCGTTATCAAAAACGAGCGCATCGATCCCTTCGCCATCACGGCGATCCGCACGGCCGTCGCCACGCTGGCGCAAGAGTTCGCCGGCGACTACGACGGATGGAGCTGTGAGGTTCAAGCGTGAGCCTCGTCGTTCCAACGCTCGAGCAGCTTCGCGCGCGCAGCAGCGAGAAGTGGACGGCCTATCCGCCGGACGTGCTGCCGGCGTTCGTCGCCGAGATGGATTTCGGGCTCGCCGAGCCGGTCAAAGCGGCGCTTCGCGAAGCCGTCGAACGCGACGATTGCGGCTACGCGAATCCCGCGGGATTCGCGCGGGCCGTTGCGGGATTCGCCGCGCGGCGCTTTGCGTGGAGCGTCGATCCCGATCGCGTCTTCCTGGTTCCCGACGTCATGGCCGGCGCGGCCGAAGCGCTGCGCGTCCTCACCGCTCCCGGCGATCCCGTCGTTATCAATCCGCCCGTTTACGCACCGTTCGCCGCCACGCTCGATGAAGTGCGCCGTCCGATCGTTGAAGTTCCGCTGCTGCGCGACGCGGAGGGCCGCTACGACATCGATCTCGCCGGGTTGGAAGCCGCGTTCGCACGCGGTGCGCGCGCCTATCTCTTCTGCAATCCGCACAATCCGGTCGGACGCGTCTTCGCTCGCGAAACCGTCGTTGCAATCGCAGAACTCGCGCGCACCTACGACGTGCTCGTGCTCGCCGACGAAATCCACGCCCCGCTCGCGCTCTCGGGCGCTACGCATACGCCCTTCGTTTCTCTGGGCGACCGGCTCGGGCACCGCGCGCTCACGCTCACCGCAGCGTCGAAGGCCTTCAACATCGCCGGCCTCAAATGCGCCGCAATCGTAGCCGGCTCCGCGCCCGTGCGCGACGCGCTCCGCCGCCTTCCCGCCGAAGTGCGCTATCGAGCCGGCATCCTCGGCGTCCGGGCATCGATCGCCGCCTTCGAACGCGGCGATGCGTGGCTCGACGAGCTGCGAGACTATCTCGACGAGAACCGCAACTATCTCTCGGAGTTACTCGCCGCCGAGATCCCGCAGATCCGCTACATTCAGCCCGAAGCCAGCTACCTCGCCTGGCTCGACTGTACCAACCTCAATCTCGGCGAAAATCCCGCGCACGCATTCCTAACAAAAGGCCGCGTAGCGCTTAGCCGCGGCCTAGACTTCGGAAAACAAGGCGCCCATCACGTCCGCCTCAACATGGCCACGTCCAAAGCACTCCTCACCGACATCGTCGCCCGCATGAAAACCGCCCTCCCCTAAACGCGCGATACGCGCCGCCCGCACCCTTCAAGGCTCATGCTTCGACAAGCTCAGCATGACAAAAAGGGGCATACATTTTGTCAAGGCTGCCCCCCCCCTTGTCATGCTGAGCTTGTCGAAGCATGAGCTTGTCGAAGCATGGGCCCGTCGAAGCATGAATGCGAGTTGCGCGTCCTTCGATGGGGCCGTCCGACAAGCGCGTGCTTCGACAAGCTCAGCATGACAAAAAAGGGCGCACACTTTGTCAGGGCTGGGCCCTTCCCTTTGTCATGCTGAGCTTGTCGAAGCATGGGCCTGTCGAAGCATGAGTCCTTCGGCGGGCTGGTGTTTCGGCGAGCTACATGCCCATCATGCGGGCGATTACTACGCGTTGGACTTCGTTGGTGCCTTCGCCGATTTCGTTGATCTTCTGATCGCGATACATGCGTGAGATCGGATACTCGTCCATGAATCCGTAGCCGCCGTGAACTTGCAGCGACTCGTTGACGACGCGGCGCGAGACTTCGGCGGCGTAGAGTTTAGCGAGGCTCGCGGTCTGCGCGAAGTCGCGCTTTTCGTCTTTCTCCCACGCGGCCTTGAGCGTCATCAGCTTGGCGTGTTCGATCTCCATGAGCATATCGACGAGCTTGAATTGAATCGCTTGAAACTTGTTGATCGGTTTGCCGAACGCGTGCCGCTCCTTGGCGTACTTCATCGCTTCGTCGTACGCTCCCATCGCCAGGCCCACGGAGAGTGCGGCGACCGAGATGCGGCCGCCGTCGAGAATCGTCAGGAAATTCTTGAGTCCGTCGCCGCGCTTGCCGAGGATGTTCTCCTGCGGTACTTCCGCGTCGACGAAGGAGAGTTCGCGCGTGTCGGAAGCGCGCCAGCCCATCTTCTTATACTTCTTGCTGCGCGCGAAACCGGGAGCGTTCTGATCCATGATGAGATTGCTGATCTCGATCTTGCCGTCCGGCCGCTTGCCCGTCGCGGCCGTGATCGTCGTGCCGCCGGTGATCTCGGTGCCGGAGTTCGTAATGAACGCCTTGGTGCCGTTGACGATCCACTTGCCGTCGCGCAACTCGGCCTTCGTCTGCACGTTGCCGGCATCGCTGCCCGCGCCCGGCTCGGTCAGCCCGAAGCCCCAAAGCATCGTCCCCTGCGCGAGCGGAACCAGGTACTTCTGCTTCTGCGCCTCGGTTCCGAATAAATAGAAGGGGCTCGCGCCGAGCGAACAATGCGCGGCCATGGTGATCGCCGTCGATGCGTCGGCGCGCGCGAGTTCCATCACGGCGAGCGCGTAACTCACCGTATCCGCACCGGCACCGCCGTACGCTTCGGGAAACGGCAGTCCCATCAATCCGAGCGCCGCCATCTCCTTGACGAGGTCGTACGGGAAGGCTTCCTCGCGGTCCATCTCCTCGGCGCGCGGCACGACCCGCTCTTGCGCGAACTCGCGGACGGTCTGCTGTATAGCCTTCTGCTCGTCGGTCAGATCAAAATTCATAGCCAGGGGGAATAGGTCCGCGCCTTCGGAAAATCCCTCTTGCAGCGATGATCTCACTACGCGGCGTCTCCCTCGTCTATGGCAATGGAGTGCGGGCCCTCGACGGCATCGATCTCGAGATCGGCAAGGGCGACTTCGTTTTCCTCGTCGGTCACTCGGGAACCGGGAAGTCTTCACTTCTTCGGCTGTTGTATCGCGAGATGAAGCCCTCGAGCGGCGACATCACCGTCGACGGCATCCGCGTCGATCACCTGCGCAGCGGCCGCATCCCGGCGTTGCGCCGCCACCTCGGCGTCGTCTTTCAAGACTTCAAGCTGCTCACCGACAAGACGGTCTGGGAGAACGTCGCGTTCGCGCTGCAAGTGACCGGCGCGCACACCAAAGATATCAAGCGGCAGGTACCTCGGGCACTCGACTTGGTCGGGCTCTCGCACAAGAGCCGGATGTATCCGGGCGAACTCTCCGGGGGCGAGCAGCAGCGCGCGGCGATCGCGCGGGCGCTCGTCAACAATCCGAAGATTCTGCTCTGCGACGAGCCGACCGGCAACTTAGATCCATCCAACACGACCGAGATCATGGAGCTGCTGCTTCGGATCAACGTCAAAGGCACGACCGTGGTCGTCGCCACGCACAATCAAGCCGTCGTCGACCGGATGCGCCGGCGCGTCGTCCGCTTGGAAAACGGGCGCATCGTCACCGACGAAGAGCGAGGGTATTATTTCCTTGGACTGGGGCAAGATCAAGTTCTTTCTGGGTGAGGTCTTTCGCAACTTCACGCGCAACGCCGGAATGCAGATTACGGCGATCGGAACCGTCGCCGTCACCATCGTCATTCTCGGCGTTTTTTTGTACGTGCGGGCGACGCTGGCACATCTGGGCGCGCAGCAGCTCGATCAGATCGTGATCTCCGTCTACTACCCGGCCAACGCCACCGTCGCGCAAGAGGGCGCCGTGCGGACCGCGCTCGCCAAAGACGATCGCGTCCTAGCGGTGCAGTTCATTCCCAAGCGTTTGGGCCTGCGCGAATTGCGCGCGCGATTCAAAGGCCAAATCGATACCTCGATGCTGACCGAAAATCCGCTGCCCGATAAACTGCGCGTGCGCGTGCGCTCGCCCGAACTCGTACCGGCCGTCGCCGCGCACATCGAGAAGCTGCCCGGCGTGGCCTACGTCGATTACGGTCAGCGCATCGTCACCCGCTTGCTGCAGCTCGCCGACGTCGGCCGCCGGATCGGCGTCGGCGTAATCCTCGTGTTCGTTCTCGTGGCGGGCATCATCATCTCGAACACGATTCGCTTGACGGTCTTCGCGCGCCGCCGCGAGATCGGCATCATGCAGTTGGTCGGTGCGACCAACATGTACATCCGTCTGCCGTTCATCTGCGAAGGGTTTCTCGACGGCGCGCTCGGTTCGATCGTGGCGATCGGCGTCCTCGCGCTCTTGCGCGTCTCGCTCTTGCCGAAACTCTTGGCAGCGCTTCCGTGGCTCTCCGCCGGCGACGTGGTGCGCGTCGACGTCTCCTCACTCATTCTCGAACTGCTCGCCGTCGGCGGCGCGATGGGAATCATCGCATCATGGATATCGGTCGGACGCTACCTGCGGGCATAAACCGCGATCTCGCCGACGAGCTGCTGACATTTAAGTCGCTCTACGAGACGCTCGCGCGCTGCGCGAGCGACTGCATCGTCGAAGTAGACTCGCAGGGGTGCATCGCCCGCTTTAACTACGCTGCCGAGTCTTTAACGGGCTATTCGGCTCCCAGTATGGTGGGCCGATCCATCGACGATCTGATCGAAGGGCCGGCGGCGACGCTCTTTACGAACGAACTCCACACCGACGTCCGAACCGTCGGATTCACGGTGCGCGACACGCAGGCGCATCCGATCGCCGTCCGCGGGCGAATCGTCTCTCTCTCGCGCGATCAGCAGATCGACGGTTGGCTCGTTAGCTTCGCGCCCGTACGCAAAGTGCGGGAGATCGAGCAGCTCAAAAACGAGTTGGTCTCGACGGTCTCGCACGAATTGAAGACGCCGCTGTCGGCGATCAAGGCCTACACGGCAACGCTGCGCGCCAACCCCGAACTCTACGACGGACAGCGCGAGGAATTTCTGGCGATCATCGAACAGCAGGCCGACCGGCTCTCGCGCCTGATCGACGACATGCTCCTGGTGACTCGCGTCAACGCCGAACAGCTGCTGCGACGACGCGTCGAAATCGCGCTCGACACGATCTTAAATCGCATCTTTTCCGAGATCGCCTTCGACGCGCAACGCCACAGCGTCGCGCGCCACACCGCCGGGGTGACGATCTCCGGCGATCCCGAGCGCCTGCACGACATCTTCAGAAACATTATCGAAAACGCGCTAAAATACTCGCCCGCCGGCGGAAAGGTCACGATCGCGGCGACCGCCAGCGCCGAGCGCACGGTCGTCGACATCCGCGACGAAGGCGTCGGCATTCCCGACGAGCATCTGCCGTATATTTTCGATCGCTTCTATCGCGTCGATTCGGAACTCACCGCATCGGTCGGCGGGAGCGGGCTCGGCCTTTTCATCGTCCACGCACTCGTGCGCGCGCACGGCGGCACGATCGACGTGCGCAGCATTCCCGATTCGGGAACGACGTTTACCCTGACGTTCCCGGTGCGCGCGTGACCCACTCCGATGCGGAGGGTCGCCAGATTCTCGTCGTTGATGACGACCGCAACTTGCGTAAGATCATCACGACGAATCTCGAGATCGCCGGCTACGCGGTCATCACCGCCGCGAACGGAGCCGAGGCACTCGAGCTTCTCGACGGCGCGCGGCCCGATCTCGTACTGCTCGACGTGATGATGCCCGTGCTCGATGGCTACGAAACGGCGCGCCGCATTCGCCGGCATCCCGTCAACGGCCACGTGCCGATCATCATGCTTACGGCCAAATCCGAGATCGACGATAAGGTGATCGGGTTCGACGCGGGCGCCGACGACTACATGACCAAGCCGTTCGGGCCGGCAGAACTACTCGCGCGCGTGCGCGCCAAAATCCGTCGCGTAGAAGTCGACTCCTCGCTCTCGCCGTTGACGCGGCTGCCCGGCAATCTGGCGATCGAAGCCGAGATACGGCGTCGCATCGAGGGTCGCGAACCGTTCGCCGTGCTCTACGAAGACCTCGACAATTTTAAAGCGTTCAACGATGCCTACGGGTTCACGCACGGCGACGAAGCGATCGTCCTGCTCGCCTCGACGACGGTGGATGTCGCGCATCGCCGCGGAACGACGCGCGATTTCGTGGGACACATCGGCGGCGACGACTTCATCATCGTCACGATGCCCGATCGCGCCGAGGAGATCGCGCGCGAGATCATCGACGACTTCGATCGCGCGATCCGCAAACTCTATAACGATCGCGACCTGCGCCAAGGCTACATCGAAACGCGCGACCGGCGCGGTACGCTCAACCGCTTTCCGATCATGTCGCTCTCGATCGCCATCATCTCGAGCGACCAGCGCGAACTCACGAACTACGCTCAGGTGGGCGAGGCGGCCGCCGAACTCAAGCGCTTCGCCAAGTCGATCGGCGGGTCGGTCTTCGTCAAGGACAAACGCCGAAAATAGCCCGGCTGCCTCGCCGATCGAGGTAACCGGCGTTCAGCCATTGTTCAGCCTGCGTTTATAGGCTGGGTAGTGGGCGGATTCGGCGAAAGCCGCTTCACCAGCCTCGGTGGCCGATTCTGGGTATGTAACGGCTACCAAACGGTCTTTTTTGGAAGGGACGCATTCCGCCAGTGCCACTTCGCTACCGCGCGCTTCTCGCCGCGCTCGTCATCGCCGCCGCCGCTTTCGCGGGCGCGCTCTATCTCGGCTATCGTGGAGCGAACGCTGCGGCCGGCCGGCTCGACACGCCCGCCGGGTTCGTTGGCACGGCCTTGCGCGGAGGCGATCTGCAGGGCCTCTTGAGCCCGCAGATGCTCGACGCGCATCTAGTGACGTTAGCCTATCGTCAGGTCGAACGGGTCTACTATAAGCCGGTCAACTCCCAGACGCTGCTGCGCGGCGAACGCTCCGGTATACTCGCGTATTTAAAGACCGCCCGCGTGACGCACGCGACGCTGCCCGCCGAGCAGGCCAGCGGCGACCAACTCGCGGACTCGCAGAAACTCGATAGCGTTCTCGCCTACGCGCAGGGTCACTACGGCAAGCGGCTCGGCAAGAGCGGCGACACCCAACTTACCCAAGCGGCGATGCGCGGCATGCTATCGTCGTTGAGCGATCCGTACACGGTCTATCTTTCGCCGCAAGAGATCGCGAGTCTGAACGAATCGCTCGACGGCGGCAACTTCGGCGGCATCGGCGTCTACATCAATCAATTGCGCGACGGCGAAGTCTTGCTGCAGCCCATCGAAGGCTTGCCGGCGGCGCACGTCGGCATGAAACCCGGCGAGATTCTCGATTCGGTGGATGCAAAGCCGATCAAGGGCCTCACGCTCGACCGCGTGGAGCGGCTCATTCGCGGTCCGGAAGGTACGCCGGTCAGCCTGCGCGCGCACATGTGGCGCACGAAACGATTTCAAACCTTCACGATCACGCGCCAAATTATCCACGTACCGACGGTCCATGCCAAGATGGAGGGGGGCTACGACTACATTCGCCTCTCCGACTTCGGCGAAACCTCGGCCGACGAAGTTCGTAAAGCGCTCCTCGACGGCAAGGCTCACCATGCGAAGGGCTACATTCTCGATCTGCGCGACAACGGCGGCGGATTGCTGGATGCCGCCGTGAAGATCTCGAGTTTCTTCATTCCGCACGGCGCGATCGTTTCGACGATCAACCGCGACGGCGATCGCGACGAGAGCGACGCGCTCGGAACGAGCATCGCGGGGCTCGCGCCGCTGGTCGTACTCGTCAACGGCTACACGGCTTCTGCATCCGAAATCACCTCGGGTGCGATTCAAGATTACAAGATCGGCACGCTCGTCGGCACCAAGACCTTCGGCAAGGGCGTTGTGCAGAGCATCTACAAAATGCCCGACGAAGGCGCGCTCAAAATCACGACGGCACGCTACGTTACGCCGCTCGGGCGGGACATCCAACACAAGGGCATCGTGCCCGATATCGTCGTCGCTCAAGATCCCGATCCGGGGATCATCGATACCCCTCGCGACAAGCAGCTGGCTGCGGCCAAGGCACGTTTGGCGAAAGCCGTTCGTTAGGTAGGATATGAATCGTCTGGCTTCTCTCTTGCTCACCGGTGCGCTCCTCGTTGGAGTCGCGCAGCTTCCGGCCGCGAACGCGGCAGCCACGAGCGGCCTGTCGCCGCTCGACGCCGAGCAGATCGGGGTCAGCTACGCGCGCCTAACCAACGAATTTTATAAGAAGACCGACCCGCAGTCGATCGTCGACGGAGCCCGCACCGGGCTCTCGAAAGCCTTAAGCACGGCGGGCGTACGCGCGTCGCTGCCGGCGATCGGTGCGACCGCAAGCGCGACGCAGAACGCGCACGCGGTCGACCGCGAAGTCGAACTCGCGTCGCGCGCGGCCGGATCGAAAATCAGCGCGCATCTCCTCAGTTACGCCGCGATCGCCGGCATGCTCGGGTCGGTGCACGATCGCTATACCGTATTTCTCACGCCGAAAGAATACGCCGCACTCAACTCGGGCCTCGACGGCGGATCGTTCTCCGGCACCGGTATCGTCATCCAAGCCGACGATCAAACCAAGTACATCAACGTGAGCAACGTGGTCCCTAACGGGCCCGCCGACAAAGCCGGAATTCAACAAGACGACCTCATCACGGCGATCGACGGTGCGTCGACGCACGGCATGAAGCTGGACAAAGCTTCGTCGAAACTGCGCGGCTTGGCGGGTACCAAAGTCGCGCTGACGATCGTACGCGACGGCAAGGCGCTGCCGTCGCCGATTCTGGTGACCCGCGCGACCGTTCACGAACTCTCTGTTTATGAAAAGATGCTCCCCGGAAAGATCGGATACGTCGCGCTCACGGTCTTCGGCCGCGATACCGGCAGCGAACTCACGACGGCGCTCGATCGCCTGCAGCAGCAGGGCGCGCGCGCGATCGTCATGGATCTTCGCGATAACGGCGGCGGCTACCTCAACGCGGCGGTCGACGTGAGTTCGAAATTCATTCCGAGCGGTCCGATCGTCTCGGTCGAATCGCGCGCGTCGCAAATCACGACGCTCGAAGCGAACAACACCGCGATCAGCCCGCTCCCGCTTGCGGTGCTCGTAAACGGCCACACCGCATCGGCCTCGGAGATCACCTCGGGCGCCATTCAAGACGACGGCGTCGGCACGATCATCGGTACGAAGACCTTCGGTAAAGGCGTCGTGCAGAATATCTGGCCGCTGCCCGACGGGTCCGCCATCAAGATCACGACGGCGCGCTATCTGACGCCGCACAACCGCGACATCAATCATCTCGGCATCGCACCGGACATCACGGTGGCGGAGAGCAAGACCGATCGTTACGGCGTGGTGGGCAAAGACGCGCAGTTGTCGCGAGCGGTCAATTTCCTCGACGACAAACTCGCCCACATGGGAACGGCGCCGGCGAGTAACGGCGGCACCAACAACTAGCCGAAGAGCGCGACGGCGATCTCGGCAAACGAAACGAACGGCGTAAACCCGACGCCGTTTTTTCGTAGGTAGCCCTCGAGGGCCCGGCCGCGTTTGGCGAAACGGCGATCCGCCTCGCGCGCGGCGGCAAAATCCGAATACCCATCGCCGGCAAAAACCACGGTCGTGCCATCGGCGCGTGCGGCTCGAACCGCAGCCGCCTTGTCATGACCGTTGTCAGAAGCGTCGCGAAAGTGCATGCACCATCCGTCGCTCCGCGCCACGACCGAGTTTGCGAGAACCGGGAGATGCCCGAGTCCGTTGCGCTGTAGCGCGCGTTCGATCAGCGCTTGTACGCCCGAACTCAAGACGACGAGCGGGATGCCGGCGAACTCGCAGCGCCGCGCGAACGCAGCGAAGGCTGGATCGAAGGTCGTCGTGCGGGCGAGCAGCGCGTCGGCTTGTTCGATCGTACCGCGGATCGATCGCGCTTGCGCCGCGAGCACGTCGCGCAGACTCATGCTGCCGTCGTGCAGGTGCGATTCCTGCATCGCCCATTGCTCGGGCGAACTGCTCTGGCGCACGAGCACGTCGAACGTGTCGCGATCGGTAATCGTCCCATCGTAATCGACGAAGACCGCAAGACGCGGCGGCGGACGCTCGAGGCGACCGCCGTCGCTGGAGGACTCGGCCAAGCCGAGTCCTAGCTTTTCTTCTTGCGAACCGGGCTCTTCGACGAGCTTGTCTTACGCGTCGAAGCGACCTTTTTGACCGCCGGTTTCGCTGCGGCCGCGGGTGCCTTCTTCGCGCGCGCAGTCGATTTTACGGGTGCCGGTGCGACCTTTTTCGCCGGCGCGGCGGCGCGCTTGGGCTTCGCCTCCGCGGCCGGAGCCGGGGCGGCGGGCTTTTTGCGAGCGACGCGGGTCGACGGTTTCGCCTCGCTAACCGGCTCGGGCGCGGTCTTCGCGCGCGGTACCCGTTTGGGTTTCGCGGCGGTCCCGGCGGGAAGCGCGGTGAGTTTCGGCGATGCCAACTCGCCGCCGAGCTTGGGAGCCGGGCTCGCCGGGCTCCGGCGTCGGGCCGGCTTGGTGGGCTTGACGTCGTCCTCCGGAGCGCGCAGATGCGGCGGCGGCGCTTCGACTGCCGGCGGCTGCACGCGACGGTTCCACGGCGCGATCGCCCGCGAGGGTTCGCGAGGTGCGGTCTGACCCGTGGGTTCCGCATTGCCGTCGGCACTCACGCGAAAGATGTGACGATCGGGCGAGACGGGACCCGGCTCCGCAACCGGCGTCGTGCCGCCCGGCGCTCCCTCGCCCGCTCCCCGGCCGCCGCGCCCGCGGCGCCGGCGACGGCGGCGACGGCGATGTCCGCCCTCGCCATCGGGGGCTTCGTGCGGAACGAACGCACCGTTGGACGGAGCGGCCGCCGCGGGTTCGCCTTCGGCTTCGGACTGTTCGTCCTCGTCCTCGTCGGCTGCATCGAGTTGCGCGGCGGCACTCTGCGGCGGAATACCCGCCTGCATCGTCTCCTCGCCCGCCACGCCGCGTCCGCGTCCGCGCCTGCGGCGCCGGCGGCGTTTGCGATGAGCGTCGCCGCCCTCGGCTTCGGCGCCCTCGCGATCGATGACGATCGCACCGGGCTCGTGCTCGGCCTTGGCTTCTTGACGGAGCACCTTGACGGTTTGCTCCTCTTCCTCGGTCACGGTCGTGATGCCGATCGGCGGCCGAACGACCTTCGCCGCCTCTTCCGCCAATTCGCGCAACTGGCGCGTCTGTTCGGTTGCGGTCAACTCGGTCTTGCGTCCGCCGCGTCCGCGGCGGCGGCGCTTCTTGGCATCGCCCGAAACGATCGCCGCCGACGACGCAAGTTCGCCCAGGGCGAAGTCGTCCTCGACGTCGATGAGTTTGATGCGCACGGTTTGGCCGCTCATGTTCGCGGCATTTTCAACTTCCACGATGCGGCCGTCGAGAACGGCTGCCGCCGAGTTGGCGTTGGGAAGGCGGCCGCCGAGCAGTTCGACCTCGTGCTCGTCGCCCACGCGCAGCGTGCCGTCGGCCTTATTGAAATCGGCGATCGCGCGCACGCGCGTCTTCTCGGGATGCAGTGCCGGATCGACGCGAACGTGGATCGGCGATTGCAGCTCCTTGCCGAGTTCTTCGGTCTCGTCTTCGTACCAGAAGTCGAGCTGCGCGGCAACGTAAGGCGAGGCTTCGACGAGAATCGGGTGCTTGTGATCGTGCTCGCCTTCGGCGCGAATCTTGCGCAGCGTCTCGATCGCGATCGATTGCGACGACATGACCGAGCCGACGCCGCTGCACGTCGGGCACGCGCCGCGCAGCTGCGCGCCGAGATCCTTACCGACGCGTTTGCGCGTGAATTCGAGCAGACCCAGATTGCTAAACGATTGAATGGTCGCGCGCGTACGATCTTTACGCAGGCCGCCCTCGAGGGTTGCGATCACTTTATTTCGCGACGACTCCGAAGACATGTCGATGAAATCGCAGACGATAATTCCGCCGATATCGCGCAGCCGCACCTGGCGGGCGATCTCCGCTGCCGCCTCGATGTTCGTTTTAACGATCGTGTCTTCGAGATTCTTGCCGCCGGTGAATTTTCCGGAGTTGACGTCGATCACGGTGAGCGCTTCGGTCGTCTCGATCACGATCGAGCCGCCCGACGGCAGGTTGACCTTCGAGCGCATCAACTTCATCAGCTCTTCGTCGATCTTGTAATCTTTGAAGAGCGAGCGCCCCGAGTTGTAATATTCCAAACGGTCGAGATACTGCGGTCCCAGCAACTGCAAAAAGTCGCGGACCTTCTTGTACTCGCTCTCGTTGTCGATGAGCACCTTGTCGACGTCGGCCGTCACGAAATCGCGCGCGGCTTTATAGACGAGGTTCATGTCTTTGTGCAAGAGCGCGGGCGAAGCCGCTCGCTTGAAGGTTTCGAGAATCCCGTGCCACATGCGGATGAGCACGCCGAGATCGGCGATGAGTTCCGCTTCGCTCACGCCGGCGGCGGCCGTGCGGACCACGGTGGCCATGCCTTCGGGACGGATGCGCTTCATGACCGCTTTGAGCCGGTTGCGCTCGTCGGCGGACTCGATCTTACGCGAGACGCCGGAGTATTTTCCGGTCGGCATCAAGATGAGATAGCGGCCCGGCAGCGAGATGTTCGTGCTGATGCGCGCGCCTTTGAGGCCGCGCGGCTCTTTGACGATCTGCACGAGGACGTCGTCGCCGCGATTGACCTTCTCGTTGATGGTCCAACCGGTTCGGCCTTGCGTGATCTCGACGTCGCCGATATTGAGCGGCGTCTTATTGATGTCGTCGACGTAGAGAAACGCGTTGCGTCCCAGACCGATATCGACGAAGCTCGCGCCCATGCCGGGCAGCACGTTCTGAACTTTTCCCTTGTAGATCGAGCCGATGACCTTTTCTTCGCGCTCGATGTAGATCTCCGAGAGCACTCCGCCCTCGATAATAGCGACCCGGTTCTCCCAGGGATCGCTCGAGATGAGGATCTCCGTTGACAAATTTCTACCTAACCCTTTTCAGGTTGAGGCCCTGGCTTCGGCCGTCGAACTCCTCCGCGAGAACGTCCCGGGCTGGCCGGCTTCATCCGATGAAGCCTCCTGCGGTCACTCTCGAGCGGGTACTCTAGCGAGCTCCAGCGCTCTCAAAAACTTCTTCTCACCGGCGGCCCCATCACGTAACGCGAGCCCTTCCGATATGCGGCGAGGGTTCACGGAGCGGGCGCCGGGGACCTTTGGGGCGCCGGGTTGCGACCGCCGGGCCCGAGTCCGAGCGCGCGATAGACCTCGCGATTCTTGCGCCGGCCGCCGATATCGATCTCCGCGCTTGCGAGCGCTCGCAGCTCGCGCAAAACGTAGAGATCGTTCACTGCCAGATGCGCCATCGCATCGATTTCGATCCGGGCCAGCGTCGAGGATTCGACCACCGGGCGCAAGTCCGTGACGTTCGGCAGGTGCGCTATCGCCAACGTTTGCAGCCGAGCCAAACCGCCGAGCGGCGGCAACGAGCGAACTCCGCGCAGACCGCGCAGATCCAGCTCGCGCAGGTTCGCACAGTCGACGATCGCCGCTACATCGTCGCAGTCGCCGTAGCGCACGATGAGCCGCTCGAGTTCCGCTCCGGCGAGCGCCCCCAGATCGCGCAGCGGCGAATCGACGAGCGTCAACGCGCGCAGCGACGGAAGGCGCCGAAGCGCGGCGCGAGAGAGTGCCGCGCCGTGCAGTTCGAGCGCCCGCAAGCGCGGCAGCGGCGGCGGATCGAACGCCGCGCCGGCGCGCGGGCCGACGACGAGCGATTCGAGGTGCGGCGCGAGCGCGCCGAGCACGTCGAACGACGGCAGAGCGACGTCGAGGTGCAAATGGCGCACGGCTGCGAATCGCGCGAGTTGCGCCGGGTCGAAGGCGTGCCGCCGGAAGCCGTGAACGCGCAGCCCGGACTGCGGGCGCGCTCGCACGGCGCGCGCGAGGGCGTCGAGATCGGCCTCGTCGAGCGGCTCGCTGTATTGCAGACGAACGGCGGGACTCGCGCTCTCGAAGCGCGTTCGGTCCAGCGGCGAGCGCACTTCGCGGATCGCTAACGCGTCGGCCACGCCGCGCAGACGGCGCTCGATTAACGCGGCCGGCTCGAAGCGCGCGTCGGGAATCGCTTCGAACGAAGCGGCCGGCCCCGGCGGCAAGGGCCAACGCTCGCGCGTAAAGCCGTCGAGCCGGGAAAGCCGGCGCCAGCGCGCGTCTTCGAGTCCGTCGCCGCGGAAAAACCCACGCCAAAACGCATCGGCCGGTTCGCGACGTTCGGAGGCAAAAAAGTACCCGTAGAGACGCGAGCGGTCGGCTCGTGCGATGATGCCGACGGCCTCGCGACCCGCCGCTAACGGCACGGCGAACCAGTCGCCTTCTTTGTAACGGCGTTTCACGTGCGGGCGCGGAACGTACGATGGATGAGCGGCAGGCGCAACGGGCAACGGTTCGACGCGGAGAACGGCGTCACCACCGAAGCGCTGCTCTTTCTCGGCGAACTCGATCCCGAAGCGATCGGCGACGCGATGGCGGACGCCACGCATTACGAGCCGGTACCGATCGCCGACTTCGACGTTCTGCTGGCCGCCGTGCCGCAGCCGTACGACGGCTACACGTTCGTCGATGCCGGTTCGGGCATGGGGCGCGCGGTGATGCTCGCCACGCTGCGGCCGTTTCGCGCGATCGTCGGCGTCGAAGTTTCGCCGGCGCTCCACGAAATTGCCGCCGAGAATCTCGCCGTTTGGCGCAAACGCGACGGCCTGCGTTGCCGCGACGTGCGCCTCGCGCGCGCGAACGCAGCGGAGTTTGCGTATCCGCCCGGCGACCTCGTCGTCTTTCTTTACAATCCGTTTGGAGCGGCAACGCTCGCGCGTACCGTGGCGCGCATCGTGCAGACACGTTCGCCTCGCGACCGGCTCTTTATCGCGTATCACACGCCCGAAGGGCGCGCTTCGATCGATCTGGACCCGGCGTTCGAACTGACGGCGCAGAAGGCGTTCGGCCGCGTCTACCGCCGGCGCAGTTAGAGCGGCGCGCCCGCTGCCGAAAGATCGGCGTGCAGCGCGGCGAGCAAGTCGTGGGGCGGAAGCGGCCGCGCGAAATGATAGCCTTGTCCGTACTGGCAGCCGAGTTCGCGCAAGGCGTCGGACTGCGCGATCGTTTCGATACCTTCGGCGACCACGCAGAGACCGCAAGCCGCTCCCAACCGCACGAGCATCTCCACGATCGAGCGGCTCGTTCGGCCGTCGGGCAAATCGATGATGAACGATTGATCGATCTTGAACCAATCGATCGGAAACTCTTGAATGTAGCGCAGCGACGAATATCCGGTTCCGAAATCGTCGATGCACAGCTCGACGCCGGTCGCCTTGAGCCGCTGCAGCACGCCGCCCTCGTAGCGTTCGCTTTCGAGAATCGACGTTTCGGTGATCTCGAGCGAGAGTTGCCCCGGAGCGAGTCCGTAGTCGGAAAACAATTTGCTCAAAAACTCCGGCAATCCGGGATGAAGCACTTCCTGCACGGAGAGATTCACGTTGAGCCCGAGATGCAATCCGGGAATCGCGCGCTTCCATTGCGCCAGTTGCGCGCAGGCGGCGTTGAGTACGAATCGCCCGACCGGAACCATCAAACCCAACTCTTCGGCCAACGGTAAAAACTCGGCGGGCCCGAGCGTGCTTCCGTCGGGAAGATTCCAACGCAGCAGCGCTTCCACACTCACGATGCGGCGGTTTTCGAACGAAACGATCGGCTGATAAACCAGCGAGAATTGCCGCTCCTCGATCGCGCGGCGCAGATTGGAGCGCAGCGCGAGCCGCCGCGCGGCCTCTTCGTGCATCGCTTCGGTAAAGTAAATGCGGCGCGCGCGGCCGAGGGCTTTCGCACGGTACATGGCGGTGTCGGCGTCGCGCAGGACGTCGTCGATCGATTCGTAGCGCGGCAGCATCGGCGCGATACCGATGCTCGCGGTCATGTCGAGCGTGCGGCCCATCAACGCGTGCGGACGCCGCAGCGAGTCTTCGATCGCCTCGCCGATTCGGTCGAGCCGTTCGGGCGTCGCATCGGTGATGAGCACGGCAAATTCGTCGCCGCCCAAACGCGCGACGACGTGGCTGTCGCCCGCGATGCGCCGCAGACGATTCGCGGCCTCGACCAGCACGCGATCGCCCGCCAGATGTCCGAGCGAATCGTTAATCGCTTTGAATTCATCGAGATCGAGAAACAGCACCGCGTACTGGATGCTCGGATCTTCGCGCACCTCGGCGAGCGACTGCGCGAGCCGCGCGGAGAAGACCGAGCGATTCGGCAGGTTGGTGAGCGTGTCGTGCGTCGCTTCGTATTGCAGGCGATTCTGCGAACGCGCGTTCGCAAGCGCCAGGCCCATCAGATTTACGAAGACTTGCATCGCGCGCAGCGTAAGCGTGTCGGGGATCTTCCCGTTGGCCGGGCCGTCGGGCGACATGTAGCCGATCATGCGGCCGTCGCGATCGTGCAAGGCGAGCAGCATCGCGTCGCGTTCGAGCCACTGGTTGGGAAACTGGCGAACGGCGTGATTGGGCTGGATGCCGGTATAGATCGACTGCTCCCAGTGAACCTCGGTCTCGGCCGGGAAGAAATAGCAATCGTCGAAGAACCGCGTCGCACTCGCGAGCAGCCGTTCCAATTCGGCGCGTTCCACCGGCTCGCCGAGCCGCTCGCGAACGACCTCTTCGCTATAGCCAAAGACCACGCGGCGGCGCAGCTGCCCGTCCGGCTCGTCGGCGGCGACCATGCTCACCCAGCGGAAACCGAAGAGTTCGTGCACGCCGCGGGCGAGCGAATAGAGCGCCGCATCAAGACTCTCGGCGCTCAGTACGTCGCGGGTAATTTCGAAAAGCCGCTCGAGCTCGGTGACGTTGCTCGGACTCTCGTTCGGTCGCAGTTCCCTCATTGCTAATCTTTGAGGGTTATCGGTAGGCCGGCCCCCTTTCGCGAGGCGCCGGCCCCGGCCGGGTTAGGCGTTGCCCAAGACGTCGCGGTCGCGCTGGGAGTAAATGTTCAGCAGCATCCCCACGGCGGCAAAATCGGTGAGGACGGCCGAGCCGCCGTACGACAAAAACGGCAGCGGGATCCCGGTGATCGGCATGATCCCGATCGTCATTCCGATATTGACGACGATATGGAAGGTCAGCATGGCGACCAACCCCGTCGCGAGCAAAAAGCCGTAGCGGTCGCGCGCGGCCAGCATAGACGCAATTCCCCCGTAGAGCACGAAGGCATAGAGGGCCAACAACACGACCGAGCCGATGAAGCCCAGCTCCTCGCCGATCACCGTAAAGATGAAATCCCGAGAGTGCTCGGGCACGAAATTGAGCTGCGTTTGGGTGCCGTGATGGAGGCCGCGCCCGAACCACTCACCGTTTCCGACCGCGATCTTCGACTGATTGAGATTGTACCCGGCGCCTTGCGGGTCGGCCTTCGGGTTGAGGAACACGAGCAAGCGCGCTTTTTGGAACGGTTTGAGAATGATTTTCGTGCCGACCGTCACCAGCGCCGCCGCAAAGACCGACGCCGCGTAGATGCCGAAATCTTGCAGGCTTTCGAGGCCGAAGAACAGCTGCGAGGAGAGAATCGCCAGCACGACCAGCGTCGTGCCGAGGTCGGGCTGCTTGAGGATGAGCAGGGCCGGAACCGCGACCAGCGCCAAGGGCCGCCAAATCTCCTTGAGATGACCGTATTCGCCGCGGCACAGGATCCACGCGAGCGAGATGGCGAGGACGAGCTTTGCGAACTCCGATGGCTGGAATGTGCCGAGCGGGCCGAGCGAGATCCAGCGCTGTGCGCCGAGCGCGCTATGCCCGTGAACCAAAATGAAGAGCAGCAGACACAGGTTCAAGCCGTAAAGCCACGGGGCCCAGCGCTGCCAGATCCGATAGTCGATTCGGGCGAAGCCCAGCATAACGCCGATGCCGACGACCGCGTAGAGGATTTGCTTCTTGAACTCGGCCGACGGGTTGGCGGCGTGAAGGTCCGCCGACTGAATCGCGACGATCCCGAGCAATGCCAAGACGACGCACGGCACCGCGAGCGCCCAATTGAAGTTTCGAAGCGACCGCCGCGTCTGAGAGCCGAGCGTTATGCTTGCCACGGCAATGCTGTTACGTCGCCGGAGCCGGATTCGCTTTCTTGCGGCGACGGCGGCGGGGCGTCGCCGGCTTCGGCGGCGCGGATCCAGCCTGGGGCTCGTCCGGCTTGGCGCCGCCCGGGCCGTCGTCGCGGTTGCGATTGACGCCCAAGATCGGAATGTTGGCAAGCATCGCCAGCGCCTTATCTTGCTGTTCGAAGTTCACTTCGATTCGCGTGCGATCGACTTCGACGTATTTTGAGATAACGTCGACGAGATCGCGCTTCATGCGGTCGATCATATCCGGCGCGAGCGAAAGATGATCGGACATCAACACGAGCCGCAATCGTTCTTTGGCGGTCGAACTCGAGGTCTGCTTTCCGAAGAGTTTATTGAAAAATTCGATCATGCGCGGCGCCCCCCGAAGATCGAGCCGAGCTTGTCCATGAACGACTCCCGGCAATCGACCGTCGGCGCGGGCACGTCTTCGCCCGCGATGCGCGCGGCGATGGCGTGATAGGCGGCGGCCGTCTTGGAGTCGTCGCGCAATGCGAGCGGCTCGCCCTTGTTCGTCGAAACGATCACCTCGGGCTCGTCGGCGATCACGCCGAGCAGCGGGAGCCGGAGAATCGCATTGACGTCGTCGACCGAGAGCATCTTGCCCTTGCGCACCAGCTGCGGACGTACGCGATTGATGACCAGCTGCGGGCGAAAGCGGTTGCCGAGCAATCCGACGACCCGGTCCACGTCGCGCACGGCGGAGACTTCGGGCGTGCAGACGACGATCGCTTCGTCGGCGCCGACGACCGCATTGCGAAAGCCCATCTCGATACCCGCCGGACAATCGACGAGCACGTAATCGAATCGCTCGCGCAGACTTTGCACGAGCGCGCGCATCTTTTCGGTATCGACCTCGTCCTTCTCGCGCGTTTGGGCGGCCGCGAGCAACTGCAGCGTCGGCGAATTCTTATCGGTGACGAGCGCCTCGTCGAGCGAGACCTTCTCTTCGAGCACGTCGAGCACGTGATATTTCACGCGGCTCTCCAATCCGAGCACGATATCGAGGTTCCGCAGGCCGACGTCGGCATCGACGAGCGCGACGCGCGCGCCGCGCCGCGCGAGCGCCGTGCCGAGATTCGCGGTCGTCGTCGTTTTGCCGACGCCGCCTTTGCCCGAGGTGATCACGATCGCGCGGCCGAGCGTCGCGGGTGCGGTCGCCGGCGCGTCGCTCGCGCCTTGCGTGCCGTCGTCGGGAGTCTGTCGGAGAACGTGCATGATCAGCCTGCTTTCAGCGCACCGAAGAGGCGCCCAAGGAATCCTTGGTTATCGAGAGTGGTAAATGGAACGATCTCGCCGTCGAGCCGGCGCGCGATCTTTTCGTAGATACTCTTGAGACGATTCTGATCGTTGAGCACGATCGGCTCGCCGCGATTGGTCATGTCGATCACTTCTTCGTCGTCGGGAACGATACCAAGCAGCTCCGCCGAGAGGATCTCGCAGACGTCTTCGACCGAGAGCATGTCGCCGCTGCGCACCATCTCGGGCCGGATGCGATTGACGATCAGCCGGATCGGGATCGAACGCTCCTGCAGCTTGCCGATCACGCGGTCGGCGTCGCGAATGGCGCTAACCTCCGGCGTCGTCACCACGATCGCTTCGCCGGCACCCGCGATCGCGTTGCGAAAGCCGCCTTCGATACCGGCGGGACAATCGATGAGCACGAAATCCGCGAACTCTTCCAAATCGTCGATCACCGCAGCCATCTGCTCGGGCGTTACCGCGTCTTTGTCGCGCGTCTGCGCCGCCGGAAGGATCGCGAGCGATTCGAAACGTTTGTCTTTGATGAGCGCCTGCCGCAGTTGGCAGCGGCCCTCGACGACTTCGACCAAGTCGAAGACGATGCGCTTCTCCAAGCCGAGCACCAGATCGAGATTGCGCAGGCCGATATCGGCGTCTACCAGCACCACGCGATGCCCGCGCTTGGCGAGCGCCGCGCCCACGTTGACGGTCGTCGTCGTTTTACCGACGCCGCCCTTGCCCGATGTCAGAACGATCTTGCGTGTTGCGCTCATTGGCCCCCTTAAGTTGCGACGTGTTCGACACGGTCGAGCGGAACGACCACGATGCGCTCGTCTTTAACGTACGCCGCTTCCGGCCGTACGAGTGCGAGTTTGCGCCGGTTTTCGTTTTCTGCAGCGATGAACGTTGCGATGCGCAGTTGCGTCGCCGCAAGTTCGAGTGCGTACACCTTTGCAGATTGCAAGCCCTGCGCGCCGGCGTGGGCGACGCCGCGCAGCGCTCCGAAGACGACGATGTCGCCGCTGGCGACGAGCTCGGCACCGGGATTGACGTCGCCGACGATCACGATGTTGCCGACGTTGTGCAGCGATTGGCCGCCGCGAAGCGTGCCGACGTGGTAGAGCGTGCCCGGGAGGCTCGCGGGCGGTGCGACCACGCTCAACTGCGCGTGCGGCAGAACGACGTGGCGGACGCTTGCCTCACCGCGCTTGCGGCGCTCCGCAATATCCGCGCGGGCGCCCGCGAAGTCGGGATCGAGCGATTTCGCGGCCTCCGAGAGCTGGATCTCACGTTTGGGCCGCAGCGCGCGGCGCCGGGCGAGCTCCTGACCGCCATCGACGGCGGGCGCATAGGCGACGCCGCTCGAGACGGCGATGGCCTCGAGAGGTGCGGTTCCGCAGAGACGGGTCAATGCGATCCCGCCGCCTTCGAGGGTCGCGCGCAACCGCTCGAACTGGGCCGGCGTGGGAACGGCGGTGCCGAAGGCGGCCGTCGCCGAGCTGCCCCGATAGAAGCCGGGCCGCTCGCCTAAGCGGCTCTCCAACTCGGTCAGAGCTTCGTCGAGGTCGCGCTCGGCAAACACCACTTCGAGGCCGAGCCCCTTTCCGCGCAACAAGGTCATCGTGTGCTGCGGTTCCTAGGGAGTACCGGCAACGCCCTGCGCCCTCCACACCCGCCCCACAAGTTCGTTAGAATTATCCACATCCAATCCACAATGCCCGGCGTAACGCAGGAACCCGCTCCGACGTTCTGGGAGAGCACCCTCCGCAACATCGCGCCCGGCCGCGGGTAAAGGATGAAACCCTATGTACCGCCGCATCGTCCCCATCGCGTTGATCGTCGCACTTCTGAGTGCCATATGCCCGGCACCGGCGCTTGCACTTTCGACCGCCGCCGAGATTCAACTCGGCAAGCAGACCGACGAACAAATCACCGCGCAGAGCGCCATCGATACCGATCCGCTCCTCAACGAGTGGGTGCAGCGCGTGAGCGAGAGTCTCTGGAAACAGACGGCGCGTAAAGACGTTCCCTACAACATCAAGATCATCCACGACTCCGGGATTAACGCGTTCTCAACGCTCGGCGGCTATCTGTACACGCAGACCGGCCTTTTGGACTTCGTTCAATCCGACGACGAACTCGCGGGCGTCCTGGGACACGAAACCGGACACATCGAGCGCCGCCATGCCGTCACGATGCAAGCCAAGGCGCAAATCCTCAATCTGCTCTTCGGCATCGCGTCGCTCTTTTCGCCGATTATCTACCACTTCGGAAATCTGATGCAGGCGGGCATCATGGCGAAAATGTCGCGCGCCGACGAGTTGCAGGCCGACCAATACGGATTGCTCCTCATGTCGCGCGCCGGTTACGATCCCGCGGCCATGATGACGATGATGCAGCATCTCGGCGCGCTCGAAAACGCGCACTCGGATTTGGTCACGCACTATCTCGAGGACCATCCGGGCGCACCCGCGCGCCTCTCGCACATGCTCGGCTACACCGAACTCGATCCCAAAGTCGTGACCGAGCAGCAGCGCACGGTGCGTGCGCTGCACGATCTCGATACCGCACGATACAACATCGCCATGATGGACCTGCAGACGATCGTCAAGGAAGACCCCAAGAACCAGCAGGCCATGTTCGCGCTCGGCCAGAGCCAACTCGCACTCGGTCAATTCAACAAGAGCGAGCAAACGCTCGGGGAAGTCGCCCAAAACGGCACGCCGGAGGTGCAAGTCGCGGCCAAAGAGCGCATCGCGGCGCTGCGCCAGGTGGAAGATAAACGCGTCAACTTAACGCAGCCCAATCTCGGCGACTTGCGCGCCAAACTCGTCGCGGCGCATTCGACGCAATCGCAAGCGGTCGCCCAGATCGGCGCGCGCCACGACCAGGGTCGCGACCAGCTCAAATCGCTGCGTAACCGGCTCGACAGCATCTCGTACGAGATTCCCGACTTCAGCCGCATCGAGATCAAACGCGGATCGCGGCTCGAAGCGGTCGTCAAGAATCTCTCGACGATGTCGCGCGCGATCAACAGCGCGCTCGACGACGCGAACAGCACGATTAGCGGCGTCGGAACCACCGACCCGAAGACCGGCAAACTCAGCGGACTGCTCCAAGAGAACGCGGATATCCTCACCGAGATGAACGCGCCGCTGCGCGATTCTCCCATTCCATCGCAATCGATCGCGGTCTTTCCGTCCTACCCGCACATGCTCTCCGAACTCTCGGCGGCCGACGGCGATATGGTTCGCGCGGTCGATGCCGGACGGGGCTCGGCGCTGCAGATCGATTCGGGTCTCGGCGATCTCGATATCTTCCTCAAGCGCCTGCAGCAAGTACAGCTCAACTACTTCGGCGACATCAGCCAACAGGATTACAACGAGCTCGTTCCGCTCATGCAGAAAGCCTCGACCTCGCTCGGCCAGGCGGCGACCTCCGCGTCGGAGGCCGACCAGCTCTTCAACATGGCCAAAGCCCGGCAACTCGGCGCGCGCGTTACGATGCTCGGCGTCGGAACCTCGCAACCGCGGTACGCCACGCTGCAAAAAGCCCTCGACGTGCGCTTCGCCGCCGACGGCGTCGAAGCGATGAGTTACGCGGACATGCTCCATCGCAACCTCACGCCGGGTGACGTTGCCGAAGCCACGATCGTCGCCGCCGATACGAAGACGACTCCGGAAGCGATCGTACGCGAAGCCGAACGTACGCACCGTTCGATCGTCGACGTCGCCAACGCGCGCGGCATGGAATCGCTCTCGCTCGAAATCTTCATGGGGCTGGTCTACCTCGACTACACCGACGATCCGCTCAAAGAGTCGCGCCTAACCTCAACCGGCGGCACCTACGGCGACGTCTGATTTCTGGGTAAGGGGCGTTCATGGCAGCTGCTGCGGGCGACATCTTGCGCATGGTTCGAAAAGGCATCGACGTCAATGCCGTGAGTGCGAACGTGCGCAAACCATTTCGCTTTTATCTCGCGGGCGATCCGGCGCTGGTGGCGGCGATGCGGACGCTCTTGCTCTCGGGCCACGACGATTCGGTGCCGCTCGACGCGGGCGCGTGTCTCGAAACGCTCGTACCGGGGCGGCCGGTCGCGACCGATACGCGGGCGGGAACCCTGGTGCTGTTTTTGGCCAGAGCGGGCGATCTCGCCGGCGCCGATTTGGCGTCGCTGCGCGCCATGCGACTGCCGATCTTCGCCATTACCGTCGACGAGAGCGCCTCGCCGGCCGGGCCGCCGAACGCGCCGGATGCGGGCACCGTCGCGGAGTACGCCGTTCCGGCGATATCGCGCGACGCGCTGCGCGGCCGCGTTTTCCCGCACGTGGTCGATGCGTGCAAACGCGTGGAGATCGCCGTCGGGCGGCGCTTGCCCGTGTTGCGCGAGAGCGTCGCGGCCAAGCTCACGCGCGACGCCGCCAATAACGCGCTAAAGGTCGCGCTCGCGAGCGCCGTCGTCGATCACATTCCCATCGCGGGGTTCGTGCTCGGAGCCTTTGCTTCGGCCGGCGACATGGTGGCGATCACCGGCATTCAGATGATGCTCTTACTGCATATCGAGGCGACCTACGGCCGCGATCCCGATGTGGGGCGCATGTGGGCGCTGCTGCCGGTCGTCGGCGGCGGGTTTGGCTGGCGCATGCTCGCGCGCGAGCTTTCCGGATTCATTCCGGTCGCCGGAATTGCGATCAAAGGCGCGATCGCCTATGCGGGCACGATCGTCGTTGGCGAAGGCGTTGCGTTCTTTCTCGAACACGGCAAACACATGACCCCGGGTGAGGCCAGCTCGATCTACGAGAGCACGAAGACCGAAGCGCTTAACTTCGCACGCGACCTGGTGACGCGTATCACGAAGCGTTAAGCCGCCCCAGCAGATCGTCGTCGTCGAGCACTTGAAGGTCGCGAGAGAGCCGCGGGCGCAGCAGGTTTGCGAGCTGGGCGGCCATCCGCGCCCGGTACTGCGGTGCCATCGCATCGCGCCGCGCGCAGAAGCGCGCGATCAACGCACGCTCGTCCTCGTCGAGCATCGAGAAGCCGGCAGTCGAGTGCGGGACCGCCGGCGATAAATCGGCGGCGCGTTCCACGCGCGCGTCGCGCACCACGATCGTCCCCGCGGCAAAATCACCGAGGCGTTTATTCTCCGCCGAGAGCAGCGTGGCGATCGCGCTAATCGCGTAAAAACCGGCTGCGGCTTCGCCGACTCGAACCAGATTGCGAATCAGCGAACTGCCGAAATCCAGCGGATAGCCGCCGTCGCGCACGACGCGGATTCCAAGCGCCTTCTTGCCGGGCGTCTGACCGTCCCAAAACGTCTCGAGGACGATGAAATACCCGAAAAAAACGAGGAACACGATGCCGACGACGATCGCCACGCCGATCGAGCCGGCGAGCCGGCCGCCGGCGGCCGCGCTCTTGGCGTGCGGTACGTGCGCGGCGAGCAACGCGAGCGCCCAAAAGATCGCGCCGATCACCGCCAGCTGAATCGCTAAATCGAGCGCGACGGCAAGAAAGCGGCTCCCCAATCCAGCCAGATCGTAGGAGAATCGAATCGATTCCGGAGTTCGTACGCTGATGCTGCGATCCACCGCGCGCGACATTCGACAGGCCCCGCCGGGACCCGCTCGAACGCACGACCTGCGTGCAAGAATCCGCCTTCGTCGCTCGACGCCAGGCCTCGTGGGAACGCCTCGAGGGGTTGTTGACGCGCGCCGCGCGCCGCGGCCTGCGGCGCCTCGGCGCGGACGAACTGATCGAACTCGGGCGGCTCTATCGCTGGGTGACCTCCGATCTCGCGTACGCGCAAGGCCGCGGATACAGCGCGCGGCTCGAACACTACCTCAATCGTTTGACCGCTCGCGCGCACGCCCGCGTCTACGCCGGTACGCTCGAGAGCGGCCGCGCGCGCGCGCTGCGGTATTTCACCCGAACGCTTCCGAACGAGTTTCGCCGATCGTTCGGCTTCATCTTCATCTGCATCGCACTGACCGTGCTGTGGAGCGCGATCGCCTACGCCGTCGTCGCGCAGCGTCCGGCCGACGCCTACGCGCTGCTGCCGGCCTCGATCGTTCCCGGACACATCGCGAAGAGCTTGCACGATTCCAACTTCGCCTTCGCGCCGCAAAACTCGCCGGCGATGGCGAGTCTGATCATCCAGAACAACGTTCGCGTCTGTATTCTGGCTTTCGCGGGCGGCATCGTGACGCTCGGCATCGGCACGGTGTACGAGATCGTCTTCAACGCGTTGATGCTCGGCGCGCTGGCAGCGCTCTTCGCGCGCGCCGGCTTTGGCTACGATTTTTGGGCGACGATCGCGCCGCACGGCGTTATCGAACTGACGGCCATCCAAATCGCCGGCGGCGCGGGTCTGCTGCTCGCCGCCGGCGTGATCTATCCCGGCCGGTTGCGGCGTAAAGACGCCCTCGCGCGCAACGCGCGCCGGGCGGGCGTGCTCTTCGGCGGCGTCGTCGCCATGCTGCTCGTTGCCGGCACCATCGAGGGATTTTTCTCGCCGCTGCGGTTCTCCGCCGGCGTGCGCGCGAGCGTCGGGCTACTCACGGCAATCGCGCTCGTACTCTACTACGGCTTCGCGGGGCGCGCGCGCGATTCGCTAGAGTAGTCCGCGCTGTTTTATCCGCAGGTATTCATCGATGAGCGCGGTGTTCAACCGTTGCGCCGGAACGTCGATGACGTGCGCGCCCAAACGTTCGAGCACGGCCGCCGCCGCACGCCGTTCCTGCCGAAGTCCGAGTGCGACGCTCGTCGCGTAGACGTCGAGCGGCCGTTCCGGCGGCGTCGCGATCGCCCGGTCGATGGCGGCGTCGTTCATGAACGCGATCACGATTAGATGGCGTCGCGCGAGCGTACCGATCTCCGCGAGCACCGTACTCTGCGCCACCGGATCGACCATGTCGGTAAAGAAGACGATCAGACTTCGCTTGTGAAGGTGCGCGCGCAGATAGGCAAACGCGGCAACATAGTCCGACTCTTCGAAGCGCGGTTCGAGATCGTGCACGGAGGCGGCGAGCCGCCCCAAGCCTGCCGAACTCGCTCGCGGCGCCTGCGCTAAGAGAATCTCGCGCGCGAACGCAACGATACCGACCCGGTCGCTCGCGAGTCCCGCGATCGAGGCGACCGAGAGCGCCGCGGTGATCGCGAAATCGAACTTTCGCTGGTCGTTGCATCGCGGCGTCATCAATCGGCCGGCATCGAGAACGAGCATGACGTTCTGACTGCGTTCGACCTCGTAGTCGGCGACCGTTAGGCGGCCGCGGCGCGCCGTCGCCTTCCAGTCGATGCCGCGAAACGCGTCGCCCGCGCTCCAATCGCGCAGGCTCTCGAACTCGGCGCCCGCGCCGCGCTGACGCATTTTGCGCAAGCCGGCGTCGATGAGCCGGTTGCGCGCACGCAACGCGCCGTACCGTTCGACCGCCGAGAGATCCGGATAGACCCGCCCGCGCGCCGGCGCCTCCACCCGCATTCGCCGGCGCAGCAGCCCAAGGCTATTTTCGAACCAGAGATAGAGCGCGCCGAAGACGACGGTTCCTCGCGTGCGCGGCGTCACCGGCCGCTCGAGCGTCGTACGGCTGCCGGGCGGCGCGATCGCTTCGACCTCGTCGACATCGTAGGCGATCGCTTCGACCGGCGTGTCGACGACCCCGAAACGGATCGCGCGCGCCGACGCGTTCGTCAGCACGTACCCGAGCCGCGCCGCGGTTCGCAGCGCCAGGTGCTCGAGTTCGGTGCGCTCGAGTGCGATCCGCGAACGGGCGGGTCCGATCGATGCGTCGATCGCGACGCAGGCCGCGAGCGCAATCGCCGCGAGCAGCGCGAGTGCGAATGCGTTTGGAAACACGCCCGCAATGGCGAAGAGCGCGGCCACACCGCTCGCGAGCCAATACGCGCGCGGGGTGAACCAGAGCCGCAGGGATGGCTTAGGCCGCTTCACGCGGGACCGGCGTGGCGGCGAGAACGTCGGTCAGCACGTCGCGCGCGCTCACGCCCTCGATCTCCGCATGCGGCCGAACGATCAAGCGATGCGCTAGTACCGGTTGCGCGACCGCTTTTACATCGTCGGGGGTAACGAAGTCGCGTCCGTCGATCAGCGCGGCGGCCTGCGATGCGACCAACAGCGCGAGCGCGGCGCGCGGGCTCGCGCCCAACGCTGCGTGCGGGTGCGAACGCGTCGCGGCGACGGTGTCGTAGACGTATTTCTGGACGCTCGGCGAAACGTGCGTACGGCGCAACTCTTCCTGCGCCGCAATCACTTCGTCCGCCGAAGTCACCGCCCGCACGCCGGCCGTCTCGAGATCGCGCGCGTCGAAGCCGGCTGCCGCGCGGGCGATCAGCGCAAGCTCTTGCGCAGGCAACGGGTAATCGGCTTCGACCTTGATCATAAAGCGGTCGAGCTGCGCTTCGGGCAACGGATAGGTGCCCTCGTACTCGATCGGATTCTGCGTCGCACAGACCATGAACGGGCGCGGCAGCACGATCGCCGCGCCGTCGATCGTCACGCGCCCTTCTTCCATCGCTTCGAGCAGCGCCGACTGCGTTTTCGGCGGAGTGCGGTTGATCTCGTCGGCCAGGACGATGTTTGCGACGATGGGGCCCGGCCGAGTTGAAAACTGCAGCGTCTGCGGATTGAAGACGGTCGTTCCAACGACGTCGGCCGGCATAAGGTCGGGCGTAAATTGCACGCGCTTGAACTCGAGCCCGAGCAGCAGCGCGAGAGCGCGAACGGCGAGCGTTTTGCCCGTACCGGGCACGCCCTCGACGAGCACGTGCCCGCGTCCTAACAGACCGACGAGCAATCCGAACGTCGTCGCCTCGCCGCCGGCGATGATCTCGCCCATCGCCGCCTGAAGGCGCGTCGCCAGCCCGTGAGCCGATGTGGTCATTCGAGGTCCTTTCGCAGCCGCGTGCTTAACTGTCCCGCGCGCACGAGATCGGCCGCAGAGGGCCGCTCCACCCGTCGCAGAGCTTCCAGTTCGCGAAGGGTTTCGCGCCATCCGTCGCGATCGATCCGCGCGGCGGCGCGGGCCACCGAGTCCACGCAATCGGCGAGCGCCCGCCGCGCCGCGCCGCCGCGCGCCAAGAGTCGCGCCATCGAATCGATGTACGCCGCGGAATCGCGATCGCCGGCCGAATCCGCCGGCAGCGCCGGCGCAAACCGCAGGTTGGCGCCGACGAGGACGAGTGCGACGATCGCGAGCGCGATGAAGATCGCCACGTGTACGGGCGTTGGCAGCGCCGCCCAAAAACTGCGATCTTCCGCGTATCCGTGCACGCGTTCGTCGAACGCGACGAAGCCCACGGCGAGCAGATCGTACGCATAGCCGGCGTTCCCGGCGCGCGCGAGCGTGCGATTGCTGAAGATCGATGCGTCGGTTATCGCAATCACCCGTCCGCGCCCCAAGGGGTAGGCGATCCCAACGATCTTTCCGCGCGCCTTCAACTCCACGGCAACGCGACGCGCGACGCGCGCCGGATAAGCGCGCGCGAACGCGCCGTCGACGCGGCGCACCGCAACGGGCGCGAATCGCGCGACCGCCGTTGCGTACGCCGACGCCCGCCGCTGCGGTTGGGAGAAGGGAACCTTGAAGCGAGGGTCGCGGGTTACCGCCGGGTCGCCGAGCGCGACGAGCCGGCCGCCGCGTCTTACCCAGGCCAAGAGCGCATCCGCGTCGCCGCGAGTAAACTCGCCCTCGGGCTGGTTCGTCGCATCCGCGCTAATCACGAGCGTGCGAACCTCCGAACTCAAGAGCGCGAGCGGGCGCGCGAACGCGGCGGTTCGGATGCCTTCGCGGTCGAGCAGCTCGGCGAGTGCCGCATAGCCGTTGCGCCCGAAGTCGTAGGTGGAAAACACACTGGGCGGCGGAGGCGTCCGTTCTTGGCTCTGCAGGACGGCAAACCCCAACAGCATCGCGAGCCCGATACACCCCGCGACGATATCCCGGCTGCGTTTAGGGAACATGCGGGGCGCTCTCCCGAAGCAGCCGCGCAAACGCGTCGCGGGCGCGCGTCCACTCCGCTTCGCCGATCGGCGTCTGCGCGTAGGCCGCGGCGGTAAACGCACGCGCGATCGTTTCGAAGGGCGCGGCTAGCGCCGGACCGCGCGCGCTCAACGTTCGCTCGAATTCGCCGACCGTCGCACTCGCATCGCCGCTCACGACGCCGCGCAGGCCCAAGGCCGCAACCGTCGCGTTAAAAAGCAGCGCGATCGCGCGTGCGTACTCGCCGGCGGCGGCCGCGCGAACGCTGCGGTCGTAGACGGCGAACGCATCCGGTAACTTATCGATCGCAACGCCGTGCGATCCGGCCCGATTGCCGGGCACGAGTTCGCGCAGCAAACGGACCGCGACGACGACGAGCAGCGCCGCGATTGCGGCCAACGCCAGGTCGCCGGTCACGATCCCGGCCGCGTGCGAAACGTGTACGTGCGCGTTGAATGCGTCGATCAGCGCGGAGTACCGGTCGCGCACCCAGTCCCAGGCGATCGCGAGCCACGACTTCGGCCGCGGCCGCACGTGCTGCACGCCCAAATGGAAACGCGCGCCGGCGACGATCGCTCGCGCCAGCGCCGAGGGATCGTGCGCGGGAATCACGTCCCCGCGGTGAGCCGCTCGACGCTCGCCTGCAGATCGAGTCCTTCGCGCCGTACGCGCACGTCGTAATAGTAGACGGCGATGAGCACCGCCAAAAACGCCGTCGAGAGCAGCGAGACCAAGCCTTGCGCGATCGTGTCGACCAGATGCGATTTGAGAACCGCCTCAACGATTCCGACCGCGATCGTGGCGACGAGAATCAAGCCGAATTGAATCGCAAAGATCGCAAGACCGGCGAGCACCGCGCGCCAAAACTCCGAACGATTGAAAATGCGCGCGAACCCCGATCCGATCGCCGCGCCGACCGGCACGCCTTCGATGCCGACCGCATCGAACATGAACATGGCCGCGAGATAGAGCAGCATCAGCGAAACGAGCCAGGCGAGCAGCACCAGGAACGCCGCGACGCCGGCAACCACGCCGGCGACGGCGCTCGCTCGAAAGAGCACGATCGCGAGCCCGGTGAAAATGCCGATGCCGAGCGCGCCTGCGAAGATGGCGCCGGTCACGATCGCTAACTCGACCAAGAGCACGAGCAGAATCTGCGGCCACCGCGCGAGCGCGCGCCGGTAACAGCTCTGCCAATCGACCGGCTCGCGGGCGTAGAGCCGCGCGACGCCGATCGCGGTCGCGACGTTTGCGAAGGGCGTTAGCAGAAGTGCGGCTACGAGCAGCCACACGAGTGCCGGCGAGAAGGGCAGTGCGGGCGGCGCGGCACCCGGATGCGGGTGCGCGATCTGCTGCATGAAGATCGTCGAGATCGTGGACTGATCGGCCAGCACGAAGTAGTTCGCGATGCTGATCGGCACGAGCAGAAAGAGCGCGATAATGGAAAAGCCGGCGAAGTTGCGGACGTACAGCGTCACGGCGCGATCGAAGATCTCGCCGAGGCCCAACGGGCGAAGCTGCACGGGATCGACCGTGGCGCTCATGGTGGCGGCGCTTTCTTGAGGATTCCGACGCCTTCCTATGGTACACGTAGGGAGCATGGAGATATTGGGCACGCTCGCCTCAATCTGGCGCTACCCGGTGAAGAGCTTGGCCGCGGTGCCGCTGGATTCGACGCGGGTTGACATCGACGGATTACCGGGCGATCGCGCGGGGGCGCTGTACGTCACCTCGGAACACGCACGCACGGGGAAGCCCTATCGCGGGAAAGAGAGCGACCGCCTCCATCTTACGAGCGACGTGGCCCAGGCTGCCCGCTACGCCGCCGAAGCGAACGTGCGCGTCGAATATCGCGGCGAACCCAACGGTCACGTCTTCGATGACGCGCCGGTCTCGCTGATCGTCGATCGCTGGATCGACGAGGTCAGCGCGCACGTCGGCAGCGCGCTCGATCCGCGCCGCTGGCGGCCAAACTTTTACGTGCGTGCGGCGAAGGGCTTTGCTTGGAGCGAGCCCGAGCTGCTCGGCGCGATCCTCGAGCTCGGCGAGGTGCGGTTGCGCGTGAGCTCGACGATCGGCCGTTGCGTCACGACGACGTACGACGTCGAAACGGGCGCGCACGAGGACGAGGTGCTGCGGTACGTCGCGCGCCACCGCGGGAACGTTATGGGCGCCTACTGCGAAGTGGAGTTGGCCGGCACGGTGCGCGTCGGCGACGCCTTACGCTTGCGCGCGCGCCCGACGTCGCGCACGATCGCTTCGAGTTCGTCGATGTAGGCGAGAAATCGCTCGCGGCCGCCGGCGGTGATACGTACGACCGTTTGCGGGCGGCCGTTACCGGTGACGCGCGTCATCTCGACGATACCCATCTCGGCCAGTGCGTGCAAATGCCGATTGAGATTGCCGTCGGTCAGATCGCAAGCCTCTTGCAATTGCGTGAACGTCGCGCCGTCGGCGCTGCCGATAAGCGCGCTGCAGATCGCCAAACGTCCGCGCTCGTGAAAGACGCGATCGAGTCCCGGGAAGGCAAACGGCGCATCACTCATGACGTCCCTCGCGCACGACGAAGAAACCGATAAGGATCTGCCCCAACCCGAAGCCGAACGGCAGAACCCACCATGCGAGACCGATCGCGGGCGGTACGAAAAACAGCCCCATCCCCAAGAGCATGAACGCCGCTGCGATCGGCGCGACCGCTCGCGGGACCATCATGCGCGAAGCGAAGAGTCCGACGCCGTAGCAGCCGTACCAGATGCCGGGCAGATACGCAAACGAGTTTGCCAGCAGAAACGCGGCGGAGAGTGCGGCGCCGAGCACGAGCGCCGGCAGCATCGAGTATCCGGCGGTTGCCGTCTGCCAGCGTTCGCGCGCGGTGGCGTCGTTCACGTACCAGTGCGCGATCGCGCCGTAGTTTACGACGGCCGCCGCGGCGCAGCACGCAAACCAAATCGCGAAATAGAGGTGCTCGGCGTGCGCGCCGCGCGGATGCGGCACGAGCGCAAATTGCACGACGCCGGCCGCCAGCGCGAAGACGCCCGAGACCATGGCGGCGACGCCCGAGTAGCCTTTGAAGCGCTGCGCGTGACCGAGACGGTCGCGAACCTCCGCGATATCGGCCAACGCGCGCTCGAGGTCGGTCATAATCACTTTGTAACACAAAGTAACGCGCCTCGCAAGCGCCGCAACCGGGATTCGCCTGCGGCGAGTCACACAGCCAGATGAGTTTTTGCGATTTCGTGCTCTCGCGCGTTCGCCGCCCCTCGCGTATCCTCGAGATCGGCGCCGGATCGGGCGAACTGACGCGGCAGCTGGGGGCCGTCCACGACGTTCTGGGCATCGATCCCCGCGCGCCCGACGAGCCCGGACTCTCGCGGATTGCGTTTGAGGCGTTCGACGCACCGCAGCGTTCGTTCGACTGCGCGGTCATGCAGCGCGTCCTGCATCATCTGCCCGACCTCGACGCGGCGCTCGATCGTATCGCCGAACTCTTACGTTCCGACGGCAAGATCTTTATCGACGATTTTGCGATCGAAAAGATGGACGAAACGACGGCGCGCTGGTTCTGGGAACGCTGGAAGACGCTCGGCGTGACGCGCAAAGGACCGCCCCCGGCGAGCTTCGAGCAGTTTCTCGACGAATGGCGGACGAGCAAACGCGAATGTCACACCGGTCGCGCGATGCACGATGCGTTGACCGCGCGTTTCGACGAAGGCGTCTTCGAGTGGGGGCCTTACGTAAGCTTCGAGCTCGGCGACCCCGCGACCGAGCCGCTCGAACGCGCCGCGATCGCACGCGGCGAGATCGCCGCGCTGGGCCTCCGGTACGCAGGCGCGCTCGCGATCCTGTAGCATCGACTTGCTACAGCGTGCGGCGGCCTTCGAGCGCTTTGGCTAGCGTCATTTCGTCGGCGTAGTCGAGATCGCCGCCGATCGGAAGCCCGTACGCCAGCCGCGTCACGTTCACGCCGATCGGCGCGATCAGCCGCGAGAGATAGAGCGCGGTCGCTTCGCCCTCGGCGTTTGGATTGGTCGCGATGATGATCTCGGTCGGCGACTCATCGTTGATTCGCTCGATCAGTTCCTTGACGCGCAGCTGCCCCGGACCGATACCGTCCATCGGCGAGATCAATCCGCCGAGTACGTGGTACTTGCCCTTGTACGCCGAGGTCCGTTCGAGCGAGAAGATATCTTTCGCTTCGGCGACGACGCAAATCGCCTTGGGATCGCGCCGTTCGTCGGTGCAGATCGGACACGGATCCTCTTCGGTGATCGAGAAGCAGATCGAGCAGAGCCGGACCTTGTCTTTGACGGCGAGGATCGCCTCGGCGAGCGCCTGCGCCTCGTTGCGCGGACGATTGAGCAAGTAAAAAACGAGCCGCGCGGCCGTCTTCGGTCCGACGGTCGGCAGTTTGCTAAACTCGTTGATCAGCGCCGCGACCGGCCCCGCAATCGCCCCGGAATTGGCCACCGAACTGCGCTACGTGAGCCCGGGAATACGCATGCCGCCGGTCAAACGCCCCATACGCGTCGCGGCCGTTTCCTCGACCTTTTTTAACGCGTCGTTGAGTGCCACGGCGACGAGATCTTCGAGCGTCTCGGCATCTTCGGGATCGATCGCTTCCTTGGCGATCTTCACGCTTTTAACGCGATGGTCGCAGGTCATCTCGACGGTTACGCTGCCGCCGGCCGCGCTGCCCGACACGACGGTACTCGCAAGTTCTTCCTGCGCCGCCGCCATGTCTTGCTGCATTTTTTTCATCTGCTGCATCAGTTGCGCCTGGTTTAGTGGGGTCATTCTTTTATTCTTTCGTTGAGGTAGGTGAAGAGTTGGTCGGGATCGTCTTCGGATTGCGGGGGTGTCGGCGGCGGCGGGGCGGCACTTTTGGCGCGGGTGACGGCTGCGTCGACGCGCAGCGTGACGCGCAGCGGTGCGCCTACGACGTCGGCGATGGCCGTTTCGATGAGTTTCGCGCTGTCTTTTAGGATGTCGGCGGAGATCGAGTTGATCGGCTTGAGAATGACGGCGTTGCCCTCGATCGAGTCGACGACGACGCGCGAGAGCGCACCCTTGAGCGATTGTTTCTCGCTTTCGACTTTGGTGCGTATCGATTGCCAGGCGGCGCGTACCTTTTGAATCGTGATCTCGCCGCCGCGCGCGGGGGCGGCCGCGGGCGATTCGGGCACGCGTTCGGGCTCGATCTCGGGTTCGGGTTCGCGTTCGGGTTTCGGCACGGGCTTGGGCTGCGCGACGGGCGGCGAAGGCGGTGGCGCGACGGTGAGGGCGGAGAGCGGTGAGCCCATTTCGAGCGTCGCTACGCGGGCCGAGAGCGCGTCGAGCGTTGGATCTTCCGACGCCAGAACGAAGCGCAGCAGCGCGCTCTCCAACTCCAGACGCGGATGACCCGAGGTGCGCGCCGTCGCTAGGGCTTCGGTGAGCAAACGCAGCGCCCGCACCAATTGCACCTGTGCGACCCCGCGCGCACGTTCGGCCGCGAGCTGCGCGTCTTCGGGTGCGAGATCGCGCGCGAGCAGCGCGGGATCGATACGCCCGACGAGCAGATTGCGAAACTCCGCGATCAAACTGCGGATGAGCACCTGCATGTCGGTGCCGGCGTCGCTCGCGTCGTCGATCGCCGCGAGCATTCCGGCGGCGTCGCGCGCGAGAGCCCGCTCGAGCAGGGCGCGCGCCGAGTTACGTCCGGTCGCCCCGAACGCGAGATCGATCGTTGCGCTGTCGATGGCGCCGTCGGCAAACGATGCCGCTTGTTCGAGCATCGTGAGTGCGTCGCGCAATCCGCCGTCGGCACGATACGCGATCGCCGAGAGTGCCGTATCGTCGATGGCGATACCCTCGGCCGCGGCGATCTCGCGCATCCGTTCGATCATCACCGGGATCGAAATGCGCCGGAATGCATACCGCTGGCATCGCGAAAGGATCGTCACCGGAAGCTTCTCGGGTTCGGTCGTAGCGAGCAGAAACACCGCGTGCGCGGGCGGCTCTTCCAGCGTTTTGAGAAACGCGTTCGCGCCTTCCTTGGTGAGCATGTGCGCCTCGTCGATTATGTAGACTTTCATCCGCATCGCCGAGGGCGCGAACTTCACCGCGTCGCGCAGCGCGCGAATCTCGTCGATGCCGCGATTGCTGGCCGCGTCGATCTCGAGCACGTCGAGCGCCGTGCCGGAGAGCATGGCCAGGCAGAATTCGCAGCTGTTATCCGGCGTGGCCGTCGGTCCGGCGGCGCAGTTAATGCAGCGCGCGAGGATCTTCGCCGCCGAGGTCTTGCCCGAGCCGCGCGGGCCCGAAAAAAGGTACGCGTGCGCGAGTTTGCCGCTCTCGATCGCGCTCGTAAGGGTACGTACGACGGCGTCTTGGCCGACGAGATCGGCAAACGTCTTGGGTCGCCAGGTTCGGTAAAGGGACACCCTCATTGGTACTTTAGCACGTTTCGGGGCGCCTGCCGTCGGGTATACTTGAACCACGGGCGCCCCTTTAACGTTATAAAGGAGGCGCGCTACATGCTTCGTCGTTTGGCAGCGGCGATAAGGTAGGAGTAATCGTGGATTTCCGGGCTGCGCTTCGAGAGAAGTTCGGTTTCGAATCGTTCCAGCCGGGCCAAGAAGAGGTCGTCTCCCGTATCATGGCGGGCGAAGACACGCTTGCAATTCTCGCGACCGGAGCGGGCAAGAGCCTCACCTACCAGCTGCCCGCGTTGCTGCTCGAGGGGACGACGGTCGTCGTCTCGCCGCTCATCGCCCTGATGAAAGACCAGTTGGATATGCTGCGCGATCTCGACGTTACCGAGGTCGTGGCGCTCAATTCTACCCTCTCGGAGGAACAGGAACTCGCGGCGGTCGCGCGTATGCGCGGCGGCAACATCAAGATCGTTTTCGTGACGCCGGAAAAACTCGAGGACGACGCGTTCCTGCGCATCGTGCAAACGCTGCACGTGCCGCTCTTCGTCGTCGACGAAGCCCATTGCATCAGCCAATGGGGGCACGACTTCCGCCCGGCGTATCTCGCGCTGGGCAGCGTGATCGAGCGCCTCGGGCATCCGACCGTCCTCGCGCTCACCGCCACCGCGACGCCGGCGGTACGCGAAGACATCCTCCATCAACTCGGCATTCCGAGCGTCAAACCGATCGTCAAGGGATTCGATCGGCCCAACCTGGTCTACGACGTACGCCGCGCGGAGAAAGAGGCCGACAAACTCAAGATCCTCAAAGCGCTCTTCGTGCGCGGCGAACTCGAAGGCACCGGCATCATCTATACGGCGACCATCAAGAACGCGCTCGAGGTGCAGAAATACCTGCACGATCAGCTCGACGTCCCGGCCGCCGTCTATCATTCGAAGCTGCAGAAACACGATCGGACGTCGGTTCACGAGCTTTTCATGGAAGAGCATATTCGCGCGGTCGTGGCGACCAACGCGTTCGGCTTGGGCATCGACAAACCGAACATCCGGTTCGTCGTGCATTACGACTTGCCGGGCTCGGTCGAGGCCTACACGCAGGAAGCCGGCCGCGCGGGGCGCGACGGATTGAGTTCGAAGTGCATGCTGATCTATCGCATGAGCGACACGCGCGTGCAGAATTACTTTCTCACCGGCAAGTATCCGGATATCGAGGAAGTGCAAAAAGTATTCGGCACGCTCGAGATCTTCGGCACGCAAGAGGGCGGCGTCTCGATGACCGACCTGCGCAAGATCCTGCAGTTGCCGCTAACCAAACTCAAAGTCATTCTCGCGCTTCTCAAAAAAGGCGGATTCATCGAGACGCCGAGCCGCTCGAAGTACGCGCTGACCGAGGGCGCGCGCATGAATCGCGAGCTGGTGCTCAACCTCGCGAACTACGATACCAAGAAATCCTACGATCAGAGTAAACTCGCGATGATGCTGCAGTACGCCGAAACGACGTCCTGCCGGCGCAAGTTTATCTTGAATTATTTCGGCGAAGATTACGAACGGCCGCGCTGCGGGGCGTGCGATAACTGCCTGCGCGCTCCGTCGGAATCGCTCTCACCCGCGGAGCGCCTGCTGGCGCCCGTGCCGGAGCCCACCGGCGGCTACCGGATCGCCGACGTCGTCTACCATCCGAAGTGGGGACAAGGCACCGTCGAGCGGGCTGAGAAAGATTTAGTCACCGTGCTATTTCCGACCGTTGGCTACAAAACGTTGCTCGCTTCCGCGGTCTCCCGCGAAGAAGCCAAGATCGCCTAGAGCAGCGTGCACCGAGCGTCGATACTGACCGTCATTACCGCGGCCGGTTGCCTGTTTGTGTCTGCGCCGCCACTAGGCGCGCAGGTCAATCCGCCGGCACCGGCGGCGACGAACGCGCCCGTCGTGCCGACGCCGGCCGGACCGCCGGCGCTCCTGCCCGGTGCGCCCACCGCGACGCCGCTGCCGACGCCGTCGCCCACCCAGCCGCCGATCGTCGTCGCGCCCCAATCCGCGGTGGTAGCGGTCGGCTTCGACGCAACGCTGCGCGTCGGCTCGACGCTCGGAGCGGTCACGGCTACGGTGGGCAACCCCAAGGTGGTCGCGGCGCGCGTCGACCCGTCGGGGCAAAGCGTCGTGCTCACCGGGCTCGCGCCCGGCTCGACAGTCGTAACCATCGCCGATGCGCGCGGCATCAGCGCGAGCGTTCCCGTCCGCGTCGCCTATAACGCCGGCTCGATCGCGCAGAACGCGAGCGTGCGAATCACCGGCGATCCCGCGAGCCCCGATTACGTGCGCGAAATCGCGATCGAAGTCGCGCGTTCGGTCGCGCGCGCCCGGCCGGACGCGCAGATCGTGGTTTCGACCGATCAGGTCGCCTACAACGCGCAACTCGCGCAGGACGACGTCGCGACCCTCGACGTTCCGGTCCTGATTCAAGGCAACGACTATCTCCCGATCGACGGGACGACGCACGTGCGCGTCGAGAACGTGGCGGCGCCGAAGATTCAGCCGGATCTCCTGCTGGTGAGCGATTATCCCGAGACGCTGACCGAAGACGGCGTGCTCTTTACCGCGGATCTCAAGGCCGAACAGCCCTCGCGGTTCCTCTACTTTCACTACAATCCGCCCGGCGAACCCGATCGCCGCATCGTCTTGCGCGCGGAGAATCTCTCGCACGAGCCCGCCGACGTGCAGTTTATCAGCGGCGACGGCGGTCCCGGCCCCAACGAGATGGAGGTCGGTCACACCTCGACCAAGCGTTTTCTCGTGCGCTACGTTCAAAACGAAGGCCGCATCATCACGATTCCGGCCAACGGATCGCTCAATCTTTTCACGCAGGACTTACCGGCCAAGTCCATCGACACGAACGTGCTGCAGTTGCGCGTGCTCAACGGCGGCACGGTTCACCTGACGCTTTTCGCGCAGAATGCGACGCAATCGGCCGACGCGCCGCTAGCGACGATGCTGCTGCTTATGGGCACCCATCCGCACGCGCGCGGCGTCTACACGATTCCGGAGTTTCATCAAAGCGCGCTGTGGAACACGACCGATCCCTATTTAACGTTGACCGTCGGGAAGATTCCGCTCCCAAATCTGCTCTACGGGCAGGCGCTTGCGGGCGACTACGGCGTTCTGCAAAGCTTCGTCGTTAAGGTGCAGAACCCGACGGGTCGCCCCCAGCCGATCGCCATCTACGAGAGTCCACGCGGCGGCCGCGCGACCGGAACCTATTTGATCGACGGCGTGCTCATTCAATCGCACCAAACGCCGCCGTTTTCACGCTACAAGGTTCGCCAATACGTCGTACCCGCCAGGGGATTCGTGCGCGTGACCATCGAGACGATTCCCGATAGCGGCTCGACGCTGCCGCTCCAATTGATTTTTGCGCCCGATGACGGCAGCGTTCCGCCCGGCGCGCCGGGTTCGCCGATCTACTAAGTTACCGGTAGCGCATTTTGTAGAGCAGCACGGTGCCGGCTAAGAACAGCGTCGCACCGTTTGCCAAGGTGATCGGCAGGTTGCGCGTGAGAACGCCGTAGGCTAGCCAGCACGCAACGCCGCACGTGAGCACGACGTACATACTGCGCGAAATGCTCGTCGTATCGCGCGTCATCACGACTTTATAGACCTGCGGAATGAACGAGGCGGTCGTCAGGAGCGCCGCCAGCAGACCGAGATTCTCAACCACGGCGGTTCAGCGCCCCCGTTACGCCATCGTAGATGCGGCCCATCGCCCGCGCGCTCGCGGGCCACGCAAAGCGCTCCCGAGCGCGCAGGCGCGCGCGGTCGGCAGAGGCCTGCGAAGACGGATCGGCGATCGTCTCGGTGAGGGCGCGCGACCATGCGGCGACGTCGTCGACGGGAACGACGCGCGCGTCGCCGCCGGCGATCTCCGGCAGCGAACTTCGATCGGAGAGAACGACCGGCGCGCCCGCGCAGAGCGCTTGGGCGGCGGCGTACCCGAAGCCTTCGTAGCGCGAAGGCACCGCGACGACGCTGCAGCGGGCGTAGAGAGCGAGTAATTCGGCCCGTGCGACGTAGCCGCGCGCCTCGAAGCGATCGGCGACGCCGACGCGCCGCGCGAGCGCGAGACATTCATCGCGGTACGGCGTGGGCGGCCCCACCGAAACCAGGCGCGCGCCCGGGATTGCGACGAGCGCGCGAACGAGTACTTCGAGGTTTTTGCGCCGCTCGACGGTTCCGGGCACGAGAATCAGCGGTTCGCCGTTGGCGCTCTCGCGCCGCACGGCGCAAAAGTCCGCGGCCACGCCGGGATACACGACGTGCACGCGTTCGGCGGGCAGATCGAGCGCGTCGAGCAATTCCGCGCGCGAAAATTGCGAGTCCACGATGACGGCTCGGGCGCGCCGGTACTGGCGCACCGAAAATGCCCCGAAATAGCCGCGCGCGTACGCTTTCGCGTGCGCCTGAACGCGCAGCCAGGCGACGTCGTGCACGGTGACGACCGCCGGCAGCGGCAGCAGCAACGGCATCGTTCCCGACGCGCAATGCAAGAGGTCGGCGCCGCTGCGGCGCGCGCGCTGCGGCAGCAGCACCTGATCCCAGAGTACGCGCCGATCGAATCGCCACGGGTCGAGCGCCGGCTCGGCGAGTTCGCGTATCTCGCGGCCCTGCGCGCGCAGCGCATCGATGAGCCCGCGCGCGTATTCGCCGATCCCCGTCGCGGTGCCGACGGCGAGTTGGGCATCCACCGCAACGATCATCGCAGGTCGGCTTGGAGCGCGCGCAGCATCGCGGAGTTCGGATCGATCGTGCGGCTCCGCGCCGCGTAACGCTGCGCGCTCGCACGATCGCCCGCGCGCAGCGCAACCACGCCGAGCCCGGCGAACGCATCGGCGCTCGCGGGATTAACGTCGACGGCCCGCGCGTAAAAGCCGCGCGCTCCGGCCAGGTCGCCCAACGCAAGCGCTTGCGTTCCGGCCGCCAAGAGATAGCGTTCGGCTAAGGGCGAGAGTGCGACGGCCCGCCGATAGTCGCGCATTCCGACCTGCGTCCAATGGCGACGCGCGGTCGAGCCCACCGCGTACGGCCAGGAACGCATCGTCGCGATCTGTCCCAAATGCCAATACGACTCCGCAACCGCGTCGGGATGCGTGGTGAGCGCCTGCAGCCGGTTCTTCAACGTTCGTTCGAGGTCGTAGGCTGCCGCCGGATCGCTCTTGGCGAGGCGATCGACGTCGTCTTGAATCGCGAAAAAGTCGGCCCCGGCGAGAAAGTAGGCCTGCGCCGCGGACTCGTCACCGCGAGCTTGCGCGATGCGCCCGAGATACTCGTCGCGCAGACCCGCCGACGGGAGGCGCAACGCGTGCTGCTGCGCGGCATCCAGGTTGCCGCGCGCGAGTTCGGCGCGGGCCAGCATGCCTTCGACGTATTGTGCGGGAGCGATGCGCTCGATCGCGCGATAGATACCGATCCCCGCGGCCGCCGGCAGATGCGCCGGCAACGAGATGGCCGACCCGGCGCTTGCGAAAATCGCGTCGGAGGCGGCCTGCACGGTGCCTAGGACGAGAATCAGCGCGAGAACGATGATGGTGAGGATGCCGTAAACGATGCTGACGCGGCGGCTCTGGGTCAGAATTTCACCGTAAAGTTCACGTCGGCGCGCGTCTGCGTGAGATTGAGATTCGGAATAAAGTTGTCCTGATAGCGGTATTGGCGGGCCGAGAACGTGATGGCGCTATTGGTGTGCGGCAGTTGATACGTGATGTTTCCGAGGTACGTCTCCTTGCGCGCATCGATCCCCGGCACCAGCGTCGACGCGTTGACCGTCGAGTTCGTCGCGGTGTACCCGCCCTGAAGGTGCTGCGTGTCGTAGCCGACGTCGACGGTGACGTGGGTGGTCACGGGCAGCGCGACGTTGGCATTGAGCCCGTGTTTGGTTACGTCGACCAAGTTCGGATAGGAGATCGCACTCCCGCCGCGCAGCGGCGCCGCCTGCGTGCTCGCCTGCGGCGATTGCGGATCGAGCGGGATGTACGGGAACGACGTCTCGTCGGGCAGCGATTGATGCTCGAGCGATCCGCCGAGGTTCACGTTGAGATGGTGTTGCCCGGCACGCACGTCGAACGACGTGCCGGCCGCGACGCGGCTGTCTTGCTGGCGCAACGCCGCGCACGCGCCGTTTGGATCGGCCGTTCCGCACCGGCTCATCGTGTCGAAGGAACTGGGCGTTCCCGACGAGAGTGCCGATTCTTCGACGCTGCTTGCAAAACGTACGGGGCCGACGCGAACCGGAAGCGTTAACCGTTGCGCGACCGGCGCCTGCGGTGTAAAGAGCGGTGCGACCCCGCTATCGGCCGGCGCGAGCTCGAAGGGCGACGGCGAAGCGTACGCAAACGTCGGCGCGATCGAACCCGCAACGTCAGTCGGCGAAAAACGGCCGAACGCCTGTGGATCGAGCGGCCCGACGGTCGGTTCTTCGCGCGGCGCGGCCGCATCGATGCTCCCGCTCGAGGTATCGAACGTCTGATACTGCATTTGAATCTTCGCGCCGTGCAGCCGGAAGGTCACGCCGGTCACCCACGGTGTGGCGGCGACGGTTCGCAATTGCAGACGCGGTAAGCGCTCGTCCAAACGAGCGCCCGCCGTGCCCGCATAGAGCGCGCGCATGGAGGTCGGCATGAAGATCGGTAATTGCACGTCGATGCCGAAGACGGAGTCGCTCACCAGATCGTTGGAGGCCAGCGGGGCGGCGTCGCCGCGTAAGAAACTCGCGTTCGTGCGATCGAAGACGCGCGCGTAGGAGAGATGCACTTGATCCATCGGCGACGCCGCTGCCATACCGAAGCCGAGCGCTACAACGAGCGCTGCCGCTAAGGCCAAGCGAGCGAAGCGAATCATGTTCCTCTCCCTACCCGCAAAACGCGGGTGCCCTTCACTCCTTAGTATCGGACGTAAAAGGTGGACCCTATAGGTACGACGCCGGGTCCCCGGCTCCCCGTTCGATGTACCGCCGGGCGATCAGCAGGGCGGCGTAATCGTCGATCGGCCGGGGTGGAAGCTGGAGGCCCAGGGGGATCAAGCGCCGCCACCCGCGCGGCGGGTGGTCGGCAAAGTAGAGCACCCGCGCCCGCAGCGTGGTCTCGGTCTCGTCGATGAGATGGACGGGGATTCCGAGCGCGCTGATTTGGTCGCGAACTGGGAGGGCATTGGTCCCGCGGCCGAGCGCGACCGCGGCGATGCGATGGCTGCCGACCAGCAGCTCGAGGCGCGCCAGCAGGGAGCCGACCGGCTCGATGCCCAGTTCGAGAGCGCGCCCGGAGGGGTCGGTTACCGCGTATCCGGCCTTGCGCGTTCCCGGGTCGATGCCGAGAACCAGTTCGCCAATCAAGCCTGCACCTTACTGAGCGTCACGACGATCGAGATGCCCGTGCTCGGATAGATGTCGGAGGCGGCGAAGGCGGTGAGCACGTAGGAGCCGGTTCCTTGACTCACGGTCCGCTGCATCGCGGCCGCATCCTGCAGCGAACGCACCGAGGTAATCGTTTCGAAGTACTGCGGCAGGCCGCGCGTATTCGCGGCGCGCCGGACGTCGAGGAAGAGTTGCTGGTAGGCCGCGCTGATATTGAAATTCTTGTTGGCCGGAATCGTCAATTGCGCGATGCCTTCGCCCGAGCGATAGACGAGCTTGTTGAGCACGCCGTTGATCGTAAACGAGATGCGGTCTTTTTCGTAGAGGTTCTGGCCGGCCGTGGTCAGCAGCAGCACGTCGCTTTGCGAGAGCGCGGCCTCCGTTTTCGAGCCGTTGGCGAGCTCTTGCAGTTTCGCCTCGATATCGCTCGGCGGCTTGTAGGGCTTGAGTCCGAATTTCGTCCACGTCTGATCCACGGCGCGCACGGTATCGGTGTAGTACTGCTGCACGATCTGTCGCCGCTGCGCGGGCGTGCTCTTCTGCGGAATGTTTGCGATCGCCGGCCACATGAGCGTGTCGGTCGTGGCGACGACCCGGCTGTTGTTGACTTTGTTTTCGAGTTCGCGCGCGCGCGCTTGCAGCGACTGGATTTGCTGATTGATGGCGTTTAAGTGAAAGAACGCCAGCTTCACTTCTTGACTGGCAAGGATCGCGGCCAGCGTGACGACGAGCGCGATGACCATGCCCGTACCGATCGCGATGATGGTCGACGTGTAGCGCGGGCGAATATTGAAGAGCGTGAGCCGCTTGCGGCCGACTTGGTGGCCGACGCGATCGCCGGCGTACGCGATAGCTCCGGCGAGCGCCACGATGAACAGCACGAGTCCCGCGCCGCGGAAGAAATCGGCGACGCTCATCAGACCGATGCCGCCATTTGTAGCCGGCGCAGGCCGATTGCGGTAAAGATGATGTTCGGCATCCACGCGACGAGCGCGGCAATCGGCACGAGCGCCTCCCCAACGTACGAAAAGATCGTCAGCACCACGTAATAGATGAACACGATGAGCACCGCGAGACCGAAGCCGATCGACGTGTTGCCGCCGCCGCGAACCGATCGGATGCCGAACGGAACGGCGATGAGCACGAAGACGAAGCACGCAAACGGCTGCGCCAGTTTCTGCCAGTACGTCGTGACGTACTTTTTATATTCCGACGGCGTGAGTTGTCCCGACCGAATGATATCCGCGATGGTCGAGCGACTCATGTTGTCGGGGTTGTTCCCCGCCACGCGTTTGAGAAGATCGGTTGGCTTTTCGCCGATATCGACCTGCAGCTGCGGCGTGTTTGGCTCGACGGTGACGCTGCCGTCGGGTGCGAACGCGTACGCGCTCACGTTATCGAGCGTCCAGCGATCGGCGGTAAACTGCGCGCGGTCGGCAAAGAGTACGCGCGTCGGGTGGCTTCGCTCGTCGTACTGCACGATCGTAACGTGCAAGAGGGCCTGCGAATGCTGCTCGAAACCCTGCGCGATCGTCTCTTGGAACCCCGCGTTGTTCGGCAAGGGAGCGCGCACCGTGAGATCGCGTCCGAACGCGCTGATATGGTTGATCACCGTGTCCTGGATCGCCGTCACGCGATCGTTGGCGAACGGCACGACGCCTTCTTGCAGCACCAGCGTCACGAGCGATAGAACGAAACCCGCCGCAAGCAGCGGCGCGATGATGCGCAGAAACGTAATCCCGCCGGCCTTCATGGCCGTGATCTCGCTCTCGCCGGAGAGACGCTGCATGGCGAGCAGCGTGCCCAAAAGCATCGCCATCGGAAATACTTCGACGACGATATAGGGCAACTGCCACAAGAAGACTTCGATCGCGGCGAAGAGCGGGGCGTGCGCGTCGGAGACGAGCCGCCCGATCGCCAGAATCTGCGCCGCGGCGAAGATCAACACGAACGCCGAGAGCCCGAAGAGAAACGGCCCCGCGAGCTCCGCGAGCATGTAGCGGTCCAGAATCGTAAAGCGCAGCGCCGAGCCGCCCGGACGCCGCACTACCGGCCCGCCTCGTAAGCGCTCATGTTAGAGACGGAACCCTTCGCCCAGATAGAATTGGCGGGCGATCGGACTGTCGAGCACTTCTTGGGCGGTTCCCGAGACTTCGATCTTTCCGTTGTTCAAGATGTAGGCGCGGTCTACGATGGCGAGCGTCTCGCGCACTTGGTGGTCGGTGATGAGTACCCCCAGACCGCGATCGCGCAGTTGGCGGATCATCGTTTGAATGTCGGCAACGGCGATCGGATCGATCCCCGTGAACGGCTCGTCGAGCAACAGGAACGCGGGTTCGGTAGCGATGGCTCGCGCGATTTCGACGCGTCGGCGCTCGCCGCCCGAGAGACTATCGCCGCGCGCGTCGATGAACCGGCGCAAGCCGAACTCCTCGAGCAGCGCCGGAAGGCGCTCTTCCTGCTCGTCTTTGGGGACGTTGTTCATCTGCCAAATCAGGCGGATATTGTCGCCGACCGAGAGCTTGCGAAAGATCGAATTCTCCTGAGCGAGATAGCCGATCCCGTTGCGCGCCCGCTGGTACATCGGGGCGGCGGTCAGATCGGCGTCCCCTTGACCGTTGTCCAGTACGACCGTGCCCGCATCGGGCTTGACCAGACCGACGACCATATAAAAAGTCGTGGTCTTGCCCGCACCGTTGGGTCCCAATAACCCCACCACCTCGCCGGTCTCCACCTCGGCGCTCACGCCGTTGACGACCGCCCGCTCGCCGTAGCGCTTGACGAGATTACGAAGCTTGATTTGGCGCTTGGTCGCTGTTTGCATCGGTTATTGCATCACCATTCGCGTAAGTTTGACGTCCGAGTCGAAGCTGTTGCCGGTCGCCGAGGTCAGCGTGCCGCCCGCGAGTTTGGTTATGCGCACGTTCCCCTCGCCGTGGAGCATCCCGCTCTTGCTGTAGTACGTGAGTTGGTCGCAGGTCAGGGTCATCCCCGTGCTGCTCGTGGCCCGCACGCCGCCGGTCATCACGACCTCACGGCGCCGCTCGTCCACCGTTGCCACCGGCGCCGCGGCGAGCAGCGTCGAACCGTCTTTGCCGAAAAACGTCACGTGGGTCTGCGAGAAGCGGGCCTCGGCAGTCGTTTGCGTCGATTTGCTGACGTACGATTTCGCATGCAGTTCGTAGAGCTTGCGATTGCCCTGCTGCTCGCCGATGACGATCTGCCGCTTCGCGGTTCCCTTGCCGACGATGCGGATGGGCAAGGTCGTCGCGGCGGCGCTCGGCGTGGTGGTCGGCGCGGCCTGTAGCGCGTGCTGCGGCTGCGGGTTGCACCCGGCGAGCGCGAGCGCGGCCAGAAGCCAGACGCGCTTCATTGCGGCGCCCCTTCGCCGAGTCCGTCGCTCGCGCAGGCTAAGGCGAGGGCCATGGAAGGTAACCACAGCCCAAAAATTACAACGCTCACCGTGTCGATGAGGCCTTGCACCCACGTTCCAACAAGTCCCGCCGCCACCGCGTAGGCGAGCAGCTGGTGGGCGCGGGGCGCCGAGCGCAGGCGGTCGCGCAGGGCGAGCACGAAGCGCCACCACGCGTAGAGCACGGCGAGCACGCCGACGATGCCGGTCTCGGCGAAGATCGTGAGCAGGAAGCTATGCGCGTGGAACGCCGTCGCATCGCCGTCGGCCAAGCGCACCAACGGATAGATTCGCGCGAAGTCAAACGGACCCACTCCCGTGAGCGGAAAGCGGCGCATGATCTCGAGCGCGGCCTGCCAAATCGAAAGCCGCGTGTAGTTCTCCGACGGGTTGTGATGGACGTTGAACGCAACGAGAATCGCCGCGACGCCCGCGAGCAGCACGCCGACGGCGTAGCGGCGGCGCACGCGCTGCGTGAAAAAGACGAAGAACGCGAGCGCCGCCGCGAAGCCCATCCAGCCGGCACGCGAGAACGTAAGGATGAACGCTGCGGCACCCAACACGAGCGCCCCCCAAGCCAACGCGCGCAGCCGCGCGTCGCGCGAGACTTGCGTGACGCCGTAGGCGATCGGCAGGAAGATGATGAGATAGCCCGCGAGTTCGCCCGGCAGAATGAACGTTCCGATCGCGCGCCCGTGGCCGATCGTGTATTGATCGGCCGGAATTCGCGTTACGACCATCACGATGGCGGTTAGCGATGCGATCGCACCCGAAAGCAGGTAGCTCCAGAAGATCGCGCGCGCCACGCCCGGCGCGCGATAGTAGCGCACGAGCGCGAGATGCCAGATCACCGAAAGCCCGAAGATGCCGATGAAGAGCGCGCCGCCGCGCGGATCGAACCCGAGTACCGCCGCAAGCAGCGCCGCGCCAACCCAAAGCAGCAGCGGAGTCAACGTCGGCGGCGTCTCGCGCGGCGGCGTCGCGAGCATCGCGATCGCGTAGATCGCTACCAGCCCGACGAGGACGAGCAGCGCGATCGAAACGCTCGTCGGAACGAGCGAAACGCCCGGAATCGTTACCGCCGTCAACGTAATGAACGATGGGAAAAGCGGCACCACGAAATAGGTGAAAGCGAGCGCCGCCGGCATGGCGGCGAGCCTACGTCGCACGAGCGATCTCCGCTATGCACTGCGCGATCGCGCGCGCGCCGCCGGGCGGTCCCATCCGTTGGCGTCCGACGCTGCCCATACGCACGCGCCGCGGCGCGTCGTCGAGCAAGCCGCGCACGCACGCGGCCGCTTCCACTTCGCCGCCGGGACCGAGTTGGAGGGCGTCGCCAAGCAGGCCGGCTTGGCGCTTGCGATACCACGCCGTTTTTTTCTCGCCGGCGAGTTCGAACGCGACGACCGGAACGCCGCCGGCCGCCGCGACCTCATTGGCCGTTCCAGCTTGACCCAGCACGACCGTCGCGCGGGCGACGATCGGGCCGACGCCGCCGCGCCACGCGCGCACGACCTCCCGCGCACCGGCGCGCAAGACGAACGGCGCCACCGGATCCGACGCGTGGGAGATATCCCAACCGTCGGCGGCGAGCGCCTCCGCGAAGCGCGCGACTTCCAGCCCCGGAGCGATCGAAAGGATGCCGCCGACGTGGGGCTGCGTGCGAGCCAAGCCGCGAACGACGCCGCAGAGGAAGCGCGCGTCGGCATAGGCGGCGGGCGCTCGACTGCCCGGGAAAAGCCCCAGCAGCGGCGCGAAACCGCTCGCGAGCGGTTCGATCCGCTCGTCGTCTGCGGCGTTGAGATCCACGATCACGTTTCCCGGCGCTTGCGCCGCTACGCCCGCGTCCTGCAGGCTTTGTGCGGTGGCCGCGTCCCGCACGAAGACCGCGCGCGCGCGGCGCAGCACGCGCGCTTCGAACGGCCCGTACGGTGCGACGTACACGCTCTTGGCGGTACCGACGTAGATGGCCGGCGCGCGCGCCTGCAGGGCCATCATCAACGCGAAGACGTCGCCGACCGCAACGGTCACGTCGTAGGCACCGCGCGCCGAGCGCAAAAAGCGCCATTGCGCGAGCGTGTGTCCGACGAGGCCGGATGCCAAATCCCGCGCGATGTTCGGAAGATTGCCCATCGCGATCAGTCCGCCGCTCGGCATAACGCGCCGCGGGCCGACATCCCGCATAACCGACGGGTGTCCGAAATCGCCGACCAGCGCGAGGTGATCGCATTCGATCGGCGCGAGGTTTTGCAGTTCGCTCGCCAAACGAGTCGCGATCGCTTCCTCGCCGTGTCCGTTGCTGACGAAAAGCGCGCGCGTCATTCGGCGTGCAGCAGCGGAACGAGCGCGAATCGCGCGATGCGAAAACGGCGCGCGGCCGCGTCGTAGGCGAGTTCGGTCTGTGAAACGTACGCACCGTACGGGCCGGCGTGCACGATCGGCACGTCGCCCACGTAGGCCGGTTCGCGCAACGTATCGTGACTGTGTCCGCCGAGAACGAGATCGATGCGCGGCACGGCCGCGGCGAGCTTGCGATCGAGCGCGAGCCCCACGTGCGAAAGCACGACGAGCAGGTCGCCTTCGGGCATCGCGTCGGCATACGCGCCGACCGCCTCTTCGGGGAGCAAGAAACGCCACCCGAAGAGGCGCTCCCACGGACTGCCTACCGGGTACTGCATGATCAGCAGCCCGAGCAGATGCACGCGTACGCCGTCGTACTCGAGCACCAGCGTTCGATCGAACGGAAGCTCGCGGCCCTTGGTATCGAGAAGATTCGTACAGAGCAAGGGATGGCGCATCGAACGCGCGCGCGCGCGCAGCAGCCCGAAGATATAGTGAAACTCGCGGTTGCCGATCGCTTGAGCGTCGTATCCGGCGGCGTCGATCTCCGCGACGATGGGCTCGTCGCGACGATAAACCGTTTGGCTTCCGCGCAGCGAGTCGCCGCAATCGAAGAGCAATCCGGGCTCTCGCGCGCGCAACTCCTGCAAACGCGGGACGAAGCCGCGGTGATCGTGCAGATCCGACGTATGATAGATGCGCATCAGCTGCGAGCGTCCTTCGCCAGCGCGACGGCAAAAGCCGCGCAGCGTTCGAGCGCGTCGGGCGGTCCCAGCGCCGAGCGCAGCGCCTCGAGTTCGCGATACTGCCGCGCCGGGGCGCGCAGAATCGCGTCCATCGCCGCGGCCAGCCGTTCAGGCGTCGCGTCCTGCTGCAAGAGTTCGGGAATCACTTCGCGCTCGAGCACCAAATTCGGCAGCGCGATGAAACGGCCGGAATAGACGCGGCGCGCGTGCCGCACGAGCAGCGGCGTAATGATGTAGAGCGCGACGGACGGAACCCCGCACAGCGCCGTCTCGAGCACCGCCGTCCCCGACGAGACCCACGCCGCGTCGGCCTGGGCGATCGCCCGAATCGTTCCGCGTTCGATCGTCACATCGCGCACGCCGTGCCGCGCGATCGCGGCGGCGACGATTCGCTCCGCGCGCTCGTCGGCGGCGCCGACGACGGCGCGTGCCTTCGGCCGCGTCTCGCGCAGCAGCTCCAGCGCCTCGAAGAGCGCGGGCAGATGGAAGCGCAACTCTCCGCCGCGGCTTCCCGGCAAGAGCGCGACGCAACCCGCATCGGCGGGCGGCGCGGGCCGCGAGGTCCGCATCGTATATTGTCCGACCAACGGATGGCCGAAGTACGCGATGGGCAGACCCAGCGATTCGTAGAAGCGCTGCTGGTGCGCGAAGGCGGTGAGCGGCAGCATCACGCGCGCCACGTCGCGTGCGGCTTTTGCCTTGTCGAGCCACGTCGCGGGCGGAAAGACGTCCAGAATCGTTCCGCGATAGCCCAACAGCCGCAGCGTCTTGGCAAGGCGCACGTTAAACGCGCCAAAATCTACCAGCACGACGAGGTCGGGTTTGCTCTTCGCGATATGCAGCGCCGTCACGTACATCGTGGCGAGCAATTTCGGAATTCGCGGTATCGCCGCGAGCGGACCCATGCTCGCCCAGCCCGAGTGATCGCGCCAGAGCGTAAAACCGGCGTCGCGCATGCGCGCGGCGCCGATGCCTTCGAACTCCGCTCCCGGATCGAGCGCGCGAACCGCCCGCGCGAGCAGCGTCGCGCTCAGCTCCCCCGAGGCTTCGCCGCTGGAGAAAAAGTATCGCATCGTTAGCGCGGCACGGCTATTACTTCAGCACGCCGAGTTGCGATTGACCCTCGAGAAACGCAATGATCTGGCGGCCCGGTTCGGTCGTCACCTCACCGCGCATCGCTTCGAGCGCTTGCGAAACGTTCAATTTCGGGCTGTAAAGCGTCTTGTAAAACTTCTTGATCTCGCCGCGCTCTTCGATCGAAAAACCGGCGCGCCGCAGACCGACGCTGTTGAGTCCGTGCGGCTCGATCGGATTCCCGTCGACCAAAAAGAACGGCGGAACGTCGCGATTGACTTTACTCGCACCGCCCACCATCGCGTAACGTCCGACGCGCGAGAACTGGTGCAGCCCCGCCATTCCGCCGATCGTCGCGTTATCGCCGACTTCGCAATGTCCGGCCACCTGCGCGAGATTGCTCATCGTCACGCCGTTGCCGACCAAGCAATTATGCGCGATATGCACGTACGCCAGCAGCAAACAATCGTCGCCGACGGCGGTCACCGCGCCTTCGCCCGTCGCGCGCTGAATGCTCACGTACTCGCGAATAACCGTCCGATTCCCAATCTTCGTAAACGCAATCTCGCCCTGATACTTTCGATCCTGCGAAGAAGCCCCGATGGTCGCAAACGGAAAGATCGCACACCCTTCACCAATCGTCGTCCACCCATTAACGACGACGTGCGCCTGCAGCACCGTGCCCGTCCCAACCGAAACGTGCTCGCCCACAATACAATAAGGCCCGATCTCCACCCCGCGCTCGATATTCGCATTCGGATGCACGATAGCCGTAGGATGAATCAAAACCCACCCACTCCAAAACCAAAACCCAAACCAATCAACCCTGTACGAACCGTCTTTTTTTGGCTGGCCGGAGGGGTAGGGCTGACGGGCGTCTGAGGTCGGAGCGAAGCCAGGATGGCGAGAGCGAACGACTCAGCGAGCAGCTTTTTCGCACGACGCGAAAAAGCGGGCGTCCCGTCAGCCCGACCCCCCGCACCCGCCAACCAACGACCGGCAAGAACCTCAAGCATGCAAGACCGTCGCATCATACCCAAACAACCGCGGATCCGAAGCGATCGAAAACATCAAATCCGTCGTGCAAACCAGTTGATCGTCCACGCGGCCCTCCGCATGCACCCACCCGATATTACGCTTGTGCTTGAGCAGCTTTACTTCCATCATAAAGCGATCGCCCGGCACGACGGGCCGTCGAAACTTCGCCGCCGTAATGCCGGCAAGATACGGGGTCTTGCGCGAAAACTCGCCGGGCTCGAGCACGACGCAGCCGCCGAGCTGCGCGAGCGCTTCGATCATATAGACGCCGGGCAGCAGCGGATTGCCGGGAAAGTGTCCGGTGAAGACGGGCTCGTTGTTGGTGACGTTCTTGAAGCCGAGCGCTCGAACGCCCGGCTCCAGTTCGAGAATGCGATCGACCAGCAAGAGCGGATAACGGTGCGGCAAGATCTCCATGATCTGCCGGATATCGAGTTCGGCCAACCTAGTGTACTTTCACGGAAGGGAGCGTTCCGGCGAACTGCTTGCGCAAGGCGCCCGTGGCGATGCAGTGCAGCTTGTGGCCGCTCTTGATGGCGATCACCTCGAACTGAGGCCACGCGCCGAGCAGCGCGAAATCGCCGAGCAGATCGAGCACTTTGTGCCGCACGACCTCGTTGGGCCAACGCAGCGGCTGCATCGGACCCTCGGGTGAGAAAACGATCGCGTTCTCGAGCGTGCCGCCCTGCGCGAGCCCGCGTTTGAGCAGCGCTTCGACCTCGTGCAGGTACCCGAAGGTTCGCGCGCCGGAGATCTCTTCCTTAAATACGTCGGGCACGATCTCGGAATCGAAATAGTGCGCGCCGACCGGCGGCGGATAATCGACCGCAAACTTCACGCGGAAGCTCGATGCGGGAAGCGCGATGAGCGTTTTCTCACCGTCGCGCACGAAGAACGGGGCGCTTAACACGTAGCGCGCGCGCGGTTCGCTCTGCGGCGCGATGCCGACCTGTGCGATGCGCTCGGCAAATTGTCGCGCGCTGCCGTCGGCCACCGGAATCTCGGGCCCCGTAACGTCGATGCGCGCGTTGCTCACGCCCATACCGAAGAGCGCGGCCAGCAAGTGCTCGACCGTCGACACCGTTTTGCCGTCTTTGCCGAGCACGGTGGCGCGCGCCGTTTCGATGACGTACTCCGCGTGCGCCGGAAAGCTGACGTCCCCGTCGAGCGTGAACGTTAGGCCCGTGTTCGGGCGTGCGGGAGATACGCGAACGGAGCACGGCAGGCCGCTGTGCAGGCCCACTCCTTGGAAGGCAATCGCCTCGCGTAGGGTCGTCTGGAAATCCATCATCGAGACTCGTGCATCGGGGGCCTACTGGCCGCGCTTGGTTTCGCCTTCGAGAGCATCCACACGAGCGACGAGCTTAGGCAGGTTTCGAACCAATGCCTCTCGCCGCAGATCGTCGCGGTGGGGGCGCGCCGGACGGCCGCTCACGAACTCGTCGTCGGCCACATCGCGCCAGACGCCGCTCTGACCGGCCACCTTCACGCGCGAACCGATGGTGATGTGCCCGCGAAAGCCCGCTTGGCCGCCGACTTGCACGTAATCGCCCACGATAGTCGAGCCCGCAAGGCCAACCAGCGCCGCGAACGCGGAATGCCGGCCGATCTGGCAATTGTGGCCGATCTGACACAGGTTGTCGACCTTGGTCCCGCACCCGATGCGCGTGCTTCCCGTTTGAGCGCGATCGACGCAGGCGTTCGCACCGATCTCGACGTCGTCATCGAGCACGACGTTGCCGACCTGCGGAATGCGTTCGAAATGTCCGTCGACGAAAACGTAGCCGAAGCCCTCGCTGCCGATCACGCACCCCGGATGCAGGACGACGCGATTGCCGAGCAGGCACCCGTCCATGACCGTCGCGCGCGGGTAGAGCAGACAATCCTCGCCGACGCGCGCGCCGGCTCCGAGATGAACGCCGGCTTCGAGTACGCTGCGCTCGCCGACGTGCGCGTTGGCACCAACGTACACGTTCGCCGAAAGATAGGCGGTGGGCGCGACGACGGCGCTCGCTTCAACGACGGCCGAAGGATGGCGAAACGGCCCCTGCGGACGCGGCCGGTCGAACGCGCGCAACAGGATCGCCAGCGCCGCGCGCGCGCTGGGTACCACGAGTAACGGTTTGGCGGCGGTTTGGACCGGCACCAACGCTTCGTCGATGAGCACCGCGCCCGCGCGCGAGGCCAGCGCCGCGTTGGCGTACGGCTCCGTGGTCGCAAACGTCAGCGATTCCGGACCCGCCTCATCGATCGACGAGATGCGTTCGATGGCGATCGTGCCCTCGCCGGAAACCCGGCCGCCGACTCGCGCGGCAAGCTCCGCAAGCGTCCCAAGCATCGCGATTACGGCGACGGAGTCGCCTTCTCCGTAATACCCAAGATCTTCTCGACATCGGGGGTGATATCGGTGCCGCCGTAGCCGACGAATTGGCGCGTCAGCACGAGCTTGAGCTGCTTGTCGCCCGCGACTTTGGTGGCGGCGTCGCGCACCTGTTTGACGAGGTCGTTCTCGATCCCGGCGTACTTCTGCTGCAGCTGAATGACTTGCCGCTGCTTCTGCGAGCGCGAGCCTTTGCTTGCGAGAATGCCTTGCTCGTCGGCGTTGAGCTGATTCTGCGCGTCGAGGTACTTTGGCCAGTTTGCCGTGAGCCGGCTCACGTCGACGAGACCGACCGGGCTTTGCTGGGTGGTGCAGCCTGCGAGCGCCGCGACGGCGGCGAGGATCAGAAAAGCGTTTCGTTTATTCACTGGTGTAAACTCTCGATGTCCTTTGTAACGTCGTCGGTTAGGTCGAGCCCTCCGCTCGCCGCGCTCGGGCTCACGAACACGACGCGCAGCCCGCGCTTGACCGCGATTGCCGCAGCCTCATGCTTGATCTGGTCCACGATCTTTCCATACAGATCGTCGCGTTGCTTGCGCAGCGCGCTCATCTGCGAGCCGGCTTCGGTCGCCGCGCTTGCATCGACGCCGTGCAGCGCCGCATAGCGTGCGTCGAGATCCGCTTTGGTCTGCTGGTATCGCGCAACCGTTTGCTGCGCGTCGGCCTGGAACTGCGCTTTGAACTGTTTGTCGATGGCGGCGAGCTTCGTCCGCGTCTGCGGCGAAACGTTGGCCGGAACGGCGGCCTGCGGCGCGAGACCCTTCAACTGCGTGGTGATCTGCGAACCCACTTGGTTGCGCCGGCTAGCCAGCAGCGTGCGCGTCTGCGCGTGAATCTTGGCCGCCTGCTGCGCGATCTCGGCGCCGGTTTGTTTGCGCAGCTGCGCCTGGTATGCCGCCAGTTCGCGCGCGTCGGCGCTTCGCTGCGCGCCCAACGCCGATGCCTCGTGCCGGTCGAGCGCGTCGAGCTGATCGCGATACGTCTTGCGCGTCGCATCGTCGAGCGCCAAATTCGAAAGCTTCGTCCGCAGCTCGAGCCGCCGGTTCGCGTCTTGCTGCGAAAGCTGCAGCGAGAGCTGCGACTCGCGCTCTTGCAACTGCGTCGCCTTCTGGCGATATTGGCGATCGGCGCGCGTCGATAACTGCTTGTCGATCGCGGCGACGGCGGCCCGATCCTGCGCGAGCACGCTCTGCTGATAGGCCGCGAAATCCGCATTCGCCTGCGCCGTCACTTGCGCGGCTTGAACGTTCGAAGTTTGTTGCATCTGCGCGCCCGCTTGCGACCCGGCTCCGGCCTCTCCGGCAGCCACCAGCGCCGCGCGAATCGCGGCCTGTTCGCGGCGGCCGTAGTCGACCTGTTTTTTCTGCAGGATCGAGTTGGCGCGGTCCTGCGCCGCCTTGAGCTCGGCGTTGAGCTGTGTGGTCTCGGCCGCGATCTGCGCGCCGGTCTTCGGAACCGCCGGGCCGAGGCTCGCGAGCGAGAGCGCGCTCATCGCGTTATCGAGTTGCGCGAGCTGACCGTAGAGCGGATGGGCCTTGACGACCTCGTCGAGGCGCACGTAGCCGATGCCGCGAACGTCGGGCGCGTTCACATCGACCGGATGCGAACATCCGGCCAAAAGCGCCGCGGCGAGAACCAACGCGAGTCCCCCGCTTCTATTTAAGTTCATTTTGGACATCCGAGGTGATGTCCGTGCCCCCGTAAACGATGTCGGTCTTATCGACGACCAGAATCAAATTCTTTTTCTTCGCAACGTCGGCCATTGCGGACTTCGTCTGATCGACGAGCGGCTTGAGCACTTTGTCTTGCTCGTCGCCGAGCGTCTTCTGGAAAGTTTTCGCGATCGCTTGACGATCCGCATCGGTCTTCGCCGAAGCCATCTGCTTCTCGGCCTGCTGCTTTTGATCGTTCGCGAACTTCAAGTAGTCGTCGTTGGCCGTCTTGACTTTGGGGAGCTGGTCGATCTGCGACTGGTCGACGAACCCGATCTCCGACGGCGGCGGCGTCGCCGTGGGCGGCACGACCGCGCCCGTTCCCTTTACCAGGTTGAGCACGGCGCCGGTGATGTTTTGACCGCCGTAGATCACGATGCGTTTGTCGACGACGACCGAGAGATTCTTGCTCGAGCTAACCTGCGCGATCGCGGCCTGCGCGCGCCCGAAGAGCGGGCCGAGAATCTCGCGCTGGCGGTCGGCGAATTTTTGCTGAAATTGTCCGTAGAGCTGCTGGCGCTGCGCGTCGGTTTTGGCTTTCTTCATCGCCGATGCGGCCTGCGCTTGCAGCTGCGCTTGATACTGCGCCATCTGCGCGTTCGCGCGCGCGAACGCCGGCAGCGCGCCGATCGCCGCCTGATCGATGTATCCGACGTCGGAAAGATCCGCGGCGATCGCTCCCGGCGCGAGCGCCACGAGCGCCGCCACAACGCCGGCCGCAAAGAGCGTACGAATTGTCGTCAATCTCACGTTATGAGTATTCCTTAGTATCAAAAGCTTTGGCCGATGCCGAAGCTGGTGTGGGTGCCGTTCGCGCCGTGGGCGATATCGATGCGGATCGTGTGGAGGCCGAGCTGCGGAACGTCGAAGCGCAGACCGACGCCGTAGTCGCCGCGGTACGACCAGTTACCCGGGTAGTTGATGATCCGGTTGGTGTACGGATCGAGCAGCGGCTGCGCGCCGCGAACGCGGAACCCGCCCTCGTCGACGAACGCGGCCACGCCGAATTTCCCGTCGGCGGTGAGCGGAACGCGAATCTCGGCTTGTCCGAGAATCGTGTCGGTTCCGTAGAACACGCTCTGATAGCCGCGCAATTGCTGATCGGAGAACGTGTCGAGCGCGCTCGGCGGAATCGCGCCGGTCGTCGTCACGCCGCGCAAATGCACGCCGAACGTGGCCGTCTTGAGGACTGGGAAGAAGCGCTTGACTTCGAGCGTCGATTTCGTGTACGAGAAATTCGAACCGATCGACGGCGAACTGAACTCTTCTTGCAGCGAGTACGTCGCGCCGCGACGCGGATTAAATATGTCGTCGAGCGTTGCGGCCGGATTGCTCGCGAGCCCGAAGACCAGCGAGTTGAGGCGATACGGCGCGCCCGTGTTGATGTTCGCAATCGAGGTCGCGTTGATCCCGAAGCTTCCGTTCGTATTGGTCGAGAGGTTCGAGAGCGGACCGGGCGTTGGGCCTGCGATGACGTTCGGCTGGCCGCTCTGGAAGAAGTACGGCGTGGGAACCGAGGTCGAGTTGGTCACGCTCTCGGCGTTCACGCCGACGCTCGCCGTCGTGTAGTCGGTCAAGCGGCGGCCGACGTTCACGGAGAGGCCGCTCGATTTCGCGGTGCTGTCGGCGACGACGCCGCTGATGAGCTGCGCGTTTCCGTTGGGAAGCAGCGTGACCGGAATCGGCGCTTGCACGGAGCCGGGAGCCGGATTGGCCACGGCGGCCGAGGTCGCATAGACCGGATAGAAATACGTGGAACCGTTTGCGAAGATGGTCGCGCCGAAGCTGTACTTCTGCGAGTTCGGCGTGTTGCCGACGTAGGGAATGGTGACCGAGGCTTGGGTCACGTACGAGCGCGCGCCGCGCTGGAACTGCACCGATGCGCCGTTGCCGGTGCCGTGCAGGTTGTTGTCCTGATAACCGAGCGTGCCGTAGAGGCCCTGCCCGGTGATGCCGCCGGAGTACCCGGCGCCGATGGATGCGGAGGCCGTGCGCTGTTCGGTCACGGTCCATACGATCGTCACGAAGCCCGGATGCGTCTTCGGATCGGGCCCCGCCTTGACGTTGAGATCGACCTTCGAGAAATAGCCGGTATTATTGAGACGATCGCGATCGTTGCGCAGCGCGCCGGTCGTGATGACCATGCCCGGACGCAGCCGCAGCTGCCGGCGGATCACTTGATCCTTGGTCTTGGTGTTGCCGGTGATCTGGACCGCGCCGACGCGCGCGACGTAGAAGTCGTACTTCACCGCCGCCGTACCGGCTTTGAGATCGATCGTCGAGGGGTCGATGCCGCCCTCGGCATCGGAGAGAACCAAATCGTATTTATCGTAGAGCTTCTGCGCGGCTTGGAAATCCTTATCGCGCATCTCGTTGGAATAGACCGCACCTGGTTTGGCCGAGAGCGCGGGTAGGATGACGTTGGGCGGCAGCAGCGGATCGCCGCTGATGGTCACCGCGCTGATCGTGAGGCCTTCTTGAATCGAGATCGCGAGCGCGCCGGTCTTCGGATCGATATTCAAATCCTTGACGTGCGTCGCGAGCTGGCCTTCGTAACCGATGCGATTGTAATAACTGTTGATCTTGAGAAAGTCTTGCTTGAGCGTCTCGGTGTTGAGCACCTGACCCACGGAGGTGTCCATCAAGGCGAGCAGCGTGTCGCTGGGGACGTGCGCGTTGCCGGTAAAGTCGATCTTCGTGATGACCGGATTTTCGATCACGCGGTAGGTGATCGCGATGCCGTTTGGCCGTTGGCGAATCAGCGGCGTCGCTTGGTCGGCAAAATAGCCGAGTGCGAAGATCCGCTGGAGGTCGCCCTGCACGACGGCCGGATCGTACGGCAAGCCCGGCTTGGCCTGGACGACCGCTAGGATCTTGTCCGTCGGAACGTGGACGTTGCCGGACACGTCGACCGAAACGATCGTCGGCGCCGTCGCCGAGGACGCCGGTGTCGGGAAGACCAGCGTTGTCAAAATCGCCAGCACGAGGACGAGGCCTGCGCACCGGACAAGCGCGCCGCGAGCACGCCAGAGGCTAGAGGTCATCGAAAATCTTTCCTTGAGAGTACGCTCGCCAACGTGAAAGTTAGCAGTGTAACGCGCCCAGAGTGCGCGCCGTTTCGACCCGGGTGCGCTGTTCTAGGCGGGCGCGACGGGTCCTTGCAAGGGGGCCGGGTCGCCCGCAACCTGTGAACATCCTTAAAATAACCGTTGATAGCTGAAGGTAAACCCGCTGGTCCCCTGCAGTGCCTGGCCGGCCTTGGCACGGCGCGGATCGAGCGCGCCCTGCTGCACGAAGAACGTAAACTGAGCCGTCTGAAATGGGCCCGGCGAATATTCTGCGCCGATGCTCTCGCGAATCGGCGTCCGGAAGGTGGTGCCGTAAAACGCGCTGATGTCGTGGGAGAGGCGCCGTTGTAACTGCATGCCGACGTTTCCGCTGTAATCGATCGTGAAGTTGACGTCGGAGAAGCCCAAGCTGTTGCTCAGCACGCGCTCGATCGGCCCGAAGATGCCGGTCGCGAACTGCGCGTTGAGCACGTTGAAGGCCTCCTGTCCGATCGTTAGCGTTCCGGTTTGGCGGAGCAGACCGAGTTGTTGCGGTAAGAGCGCGCCGCTTCCCGGCGGGGGCGCCCCTTTGAGCTGACCCGGTGGGATGATCTGCCCCGTGTCGGTAAATTGAACGCTGGTCACGAAGCCGCCGAACGGCAGGAGCAGTGCGATCAACTGGTCGCGCGTGTAGCCGCCCGGAATCGACGAGATCGCAATTCCGCTGTTCGAGGCTTGGTTGAGCGAAAGCGCATCGAGCGGACCGTCGACGCGTAAGGTGATATCGACGCCGCCGGTCGGATTGCGCGCCACGTTGGGGTCGGGGTTCACGACGTGCGTGGTCGCCACGGCGGTGACGGTTGGGATCAGGCCGTTGGCCGGATCGAATCGGATCGAGCCCGATTGCACTTTAAAGGCGTGGTCGAAGTACGTGAGCGCGCCGCCCGAGGAATTGAACGTGCCGTCGAGCGTCGGCGCGGCCAGCGTGCCTGCGAGCAGCGCCTTCCCCGAGCCCGTGATGTCCAGACCCGCGCCGATTCCGCCCGCGCGGACGCGCACGTTGCGGCCCGCCGTCACCTGCAAATCGAAGGCGAGATTAAAGGGAAGGGTGGGGCTCGCCGCGCCGCCCGCGGCGCTCGCCGCCGCCGGGTGATAGAAGGCCGAAAACGGGACCACGGCGTCGGCCGCGGCGGCGGTCCCCGAGAGCCGCGCGAGCGTTCCGGGCGTGTGCGCGAGGTGCAGCTTGGCGTCGAGCGTTCCCGATCCGTAGGCTGGAAAATCCAGCTGGGCGCCGTGCGCCGCGGCGTGAAAATCGTACGCGATCGCACCGCGCTCGATGCCGCCGCGAAAACCCACGGTCCCGTCGCCGTCGAGCGAGCCGCGGCCGAGCGAGGCGTGGAAGCGGCCGAGCGTCGCGCTCGTGCCGTCGAAACTCACCTGCGCGACGGTGTTGTGAATCGGCGTCTTCTCCAGCGCCGATACGTAGCTCCCATCGGCCACGGCGAGCTGGCCGTAGATACGCGGATCGCCGACCGTTCCGCCCAATCCGAGATGCCCGTCGACGGTGCCGCCGAGCTTCGTCGCGTTTCCGAGTGCGTTCGAGAACGCGGCGAGCTCGACCGCGCGGGCGGTCAGGTCGAGCGAGATCGGCGCTCCGCTGGGACCGATGCCGAACGGCAGCAACTGCAGCGGAAGCGCGCCGGCGAGCGTCGCCTGGCCTTTACCGAAGGTTACCTCCGCATTGCGAACCACGAGGCTGCGGCCGTTCAACGCCAGCGCTCCCACCGCCGCCGGTATTTTCAATCCGTAGATCTCCGCATCGGTGGCTTCGAGCCCGGCCGAGAAGACCGGGGCTTTGAACGTGCCGGCGATCTGCACGGTCGTCGTAAAGGCACCCGTGACCGGGTAGGTTTTTTTCGTCAACTCGACGAGCAGCCGCTTGGGATCGCTCGTCTGCGCGTGGACCGTCAACGCGATCGGATCGCGGGGCGCGAGCCCGAAACTTCCACCCCCGCTCGCCACGAGAGCCGGCAGGGTCAGTTGCGCGCTAGTCACGTTGATGCGCGCGCCGTTCGCGCGGGCCGTCACCTGGCCGCTCTCGATCGGCAGCGGACCGATGTTGCCGTGCGCGATGGAGGCGTGACCGCCGACGGCGAGATGCGGATAACGTCCGGCCACGCTCGCCTCGCCGTCGACCCGTCCGGTCAGCGGAACCTGCGGGAACCCCAGTGCGGGCAACCACGTCGAGAGATCCAGGTTGGCGAGCGTTCCGCGCAGATCGTAACGCGAGCGCGCGATCGTCTGCGGCAGCGTGTGCGCCGCGACCAGCGCGACGCTGCCCGCGGCTTTGAGCAGCCCGTGCTCGCCGCCGACCGTTACGTGTCCGCGCGCGACGTTGTTCGTGCTTTTCCAATGCGCGTCGGTGTTGCCGATCGGCAGGCTGCGATAGCGAAACGTTTCGATATCCAGATCGGCGTTCGTCGAGACCGTGCGCGCCGTTTGCGCGAGCGAGAGATCCAGATACCCCGAGCCCGCGAGCGTATCGCCCGTATCGAAATAGTCGTTGAAATCGGCGAGGTTCGCGCGGCGCGAGCGCACGTGGACTGCGGTCGCGCCGCGGTCGAGCGACGCGCTAAAGAACGCGTGCGTACTTCCAACCTGCACGCTGCCGTCGCGCGCGCGCACGCCCGCACGGCTCGCGCCGATGAGCGCGCTCGCATCGAGAAATCCTAGGCCGTTGGTCGATCCCACCGGGACTTGCAGCGGTCCGCTCACCGACGGATCGCTGCCGCGGCCGCCGACGAGCAAATCGGCGCTGAAGCTGCCGTCGGTGACGTGCGTCGGTATGTGGAACGTTTGAGCGGCGGTCGCAATATCGCCCGCCGGAATCTGCGCGCGCACCGCGTACCTCGGCGCGCCCGAGGTCAGCCCCGAGATTGCGCCGTCGAGAATTCCGTAGGTTTGACCGAGCGCGGCCACGCCGTTACGCACCTGCACCGCGTCGTTGGCGACGGCGATGTGAGCGCTGCCGGCGACGTCGTATCCCTGCGCGCGACCGTTACGTACGACGACGCCGCCGTCGAAGGCCGGCACCTTGCCGCCCGGTTTCACGGTTCCCACGGCGTTGACGTCGCCGCTCTGCAGCGGTATGCCGAGGCCGCGCAATTGCGCGCCGTCCAACTGCGTGGTCGCAAGCGCGACGGCGCCGTTTCCGGCGCTCGCCGATTTGCTCGTCCCGAACGCTCCGGCGGCGACGAGCGATCCGCCCGCCGCGGCGACGTTGGCGTTATAGACGCGCAAGACGCCGTCGGTCACCGCGATCGTCCCCGACGCGCTCTGCACGGGAATGCCGTGAATGCTGGCCGCACGTAGGCGCACGCCGCGCGCTTGCACGATCGTGCGGTTGCCGACCAGCGCGACCGCAACGGGTCCGCTCACGTCTCCGCGCGCGCCGATGTTGCCGGTAAACTGCGCGAGATCTTGGAACGTTCCGGCGTAGGTTCCGCGCGCGACGAGCCGTCCGGGCGCAAACGACCCGGCGCCGTCGAACGTGCCGAAGGAGCCGTCGGCGTGCACGCGTTCCATCGCGACGTTCGCGAGCGGGCCCGCAAACAGCGCGTCGAGCGACGTAAACCTCACGCCGCCGACCGTCGCGCCGTCGGCGACGACGCGTCCGCCCAGCACCAAATCTTTGAATCCGCCGCTTCCGACCACGCTCGCGTCCACGATCGTTCCACCGAGCGCGGGCAGTTGCGGCAAACGCACGCCCGGCAGTTCGATCGGATGCGGCTGGCGCACGGGCAGATTTTGAGCCGTCGCCCAAAAGGCGCTCGTGCCGCGCGAGCGATCGATCGCGTACGCGCCGTCGAGCGTTCCGCCGTTGGCTGCGACCACCGAGAGCGGGCCGATCGTTCCGACGCCGTCGCCGCCGATATCGTAAAAGGCGTTGAGCGCGAGCGGCGCGTTCGTCGACGCAAGAAAGCCGCGCGCGCCGATGGCCGCACCGCTGCCGGCGAGAATCCCCTCGCCTGCGAGCGGCTGATCCGTCACGAGCGCTCCCAGATACGGTACGCGCGACGACGGACCTTCGTAGTGCGCGACGAGTTCGGTCTGCAGCGGCGTGCCGAGCGTCAGCCGCCCGCGAACGCGCACGTCGAGTCCGCCGAAAAACGCCTTGAGCGGTACGATCGCGACGTCGCCGTTGTAGAGCGCGATAACGCCGTGCGCGCGATCGAACGGCAGCGCCCCGTAGTACGCGCGCTGCGAATCGAAGCCGACGAGCAGCAGCGGCTGCGAGATCGGACCCTCGATGAGCACGTTGATCTGCGCGTGTCCGCGTACCGGCTGATGCGCGGAAAAGGCCAGCACGTGGCGCAATTGGTCCAGGTCGCCCGCGCCGGTCATGCCGAGGCGGAATTGCGGTTTCGAGAAGTCGAAGATGCCGCCCGCGACGCGCACGGGGATTCCGTCGATCGTCGCGTGGAGCGCCTTGGCCGCTAAGCCTCCGTCGAAAATCTGCAGGGTCCCGCGAATGTTGTCGAGCGGATCGCTCAATCCGTGAATAGAGAGTTGCGCGTCGGCGACCTGCGCGCCGGCCATCACGTGATAGGCGATCGGAACGTTCGGCGCGATCCCGAGCGCGTAGATGGTTGCGTGAAAGTCGCGCGCCGTCCCGGTGAGAATGTGGGCCGCAGGCGAGTCGATGATGTAATTGCCGATCGCTTTGAGCGGAATCGCGGCGGCGCGTACGCGGTGCATCGCGTAGCCCTTCCCGTAGTCGATCGAACCGGCGGCCGCAAACGGTTCGGGCCGTACGTCTTCGAACGTGCCCGTCACCGTGTAGTGCGTCTTCGTCTCGGTGTTGACGGCGAGATTCGCATCGATGTTATCCACGCGTACCGCGCGCGCGTCCTTGTAGTACTGGTAGTCGTCGATGAGCTGGGCCGTTCCGCCGCGGATGCGCGCCGTGAAGTTGAGCGGCACGGTATCGGGCCGGCCCGGCGCACCCGGGGCGCCGCCGCCGGGCGAGCTGATGTTATAGGTACGGTCCCGATGGTGAACGATCGTGAGCTGCGGGCGGTCGATCGTGACCGCCAGCAGCCCGAACCGGTGCTTGCTTCCCGGCAAGAGGTCGCGCAGATGATAATACAGATCGATGCGCGCGGCATCGAGCACGGGTTCGCCGTGCTTGGAGACGTGCGTGTCGATGAGCGCGCCGTGATCGCGCCCCAGGCGCATCTCGCCGATGTCCACGTGATAGCCGGTCGTGAGGCCGATGGCGGTAGCCACCACGAAGCGAGCCACGGCGTGGTGCCAGATCACCACGGCGAGCACGATTAGGACCGCCGCAGCGGCCAGACCTCTCGAGACGTTCCTCCGCAAACACTCCTCCGCGCGTCCGTTGTACCCTGGCTATACCCGCAACGACGGACGAAGCCCCACCGTCACCACCTCGCGTTAGACGAGGCCGTTTCGCGAACGCGGCTCCTAGAGATCGAGATTCTTGACGGACTTCGCAAATTCGAAGATGTACTGCTTGCGCGCCTCGACTTTATCGCCCATCAGATCGGTAAAGATCTGCTCGGCTTCGACGGCATCCTCAACGGTGATCTGCTTGAGGCGCCGGTTTCCGACTTCCATCGTCGTAACGGCCAGCTGCTCGGCATCCATCTCGCCCAAGCCCTTGTATTGCTGCACCATAAAGTCTTTGCCGTCGGAATCGCCGACGATCGATTTGAGATCGCCGTCGCTAAACGCGTACCACTGCTTCTTGCCCTTGCGGATGCCGTAGAGCGGCGGTTGCGCGATATAGACGTAGCCTTCTTCGACCAGCGGCTTCATCTGCCGGTAGAAGAACGTCAGCAAGAGCGTGCGGATGTGCGAGCCGTCGACGTCGGCGTCGGTCATGATGATGATCTTGTGATAACGCAGTTTTCCGGCATCGAACTCGTCGCCGAATCCGGTGCCGAGCGCCGTGATCATGGTGCGGATCTCTTCGTTCGAGAGCACTTTATCCAACCGCGCCTTCTCGACGTTGAGAATCTTGCCGCGTAGCGGAAGGATCGCTTGCGAGTTCGGGTCGCGGCCGCCCTTGGCCGTGCCGCCGGCCGAATCGCCCTCGACCAAGAACAGCTCGCTCTCGGCCGGATTCGTGTTCTTGCAATCGACGAGTTTTCCGGGCAGGCCCGATCCTTCGAGCGCGTTTTTGCGGCGCGAGAGATCGCGCGCTTTTTTGGCGGCGTCGCGCGCGCGCTGCGCCTGCATGCACTTTTCGATGATCGCTCGCGCGAACTTGGGATTCTCCTCAAAGAAGAAATCCATGCGCTCGTTGACCAAGCCGTAGACGATCGTTCGAACTTTCGCGTTTCCGAGCTTCGTCTTCGTCTGTCCTTCGAATTGCGGATCTTGCAGCTTGACCGAAACGACCGCCGTCAAGCCTTCCATACAGTCGTCGGTTGAAAGGTTCGCGTCGGCCTCTTTGAGCATGCCGCGCTTGCGCGCGTATCCATTGACCGAATTGCTCACCGCCGTGCGGAAGCCGGTCAGATGCATGCCGCCTTCGATCGTGTTGATGTTGTTGGCGTACGCGTAGATCAATTCGGTGTACGTGTCGGTCCACTGCATCGCGACCTCCACATCGACGCCGTCGCGTTCGGTGTGCGTCATGATGATGGCGTGCAGCGGGTCTTTCTTTTCGTTGAGCCACTCGACGAACGAGACGATGCCGCCGTCGAACTTGAAGGAACGCTCGCGCACGGTCTCCGGGCGTTCGTCGCGCAGCGTGATCGTGAGCCCGCGATTGAGGAACGCGAGTTCGCGCAAGCGTTTGGCGAGCACGTCCCAATGAAACTCCAGCGTCTCGAACATCTCGCGGTCCGGGAGAAACCATTGATAGGTCCCCGTACCGTCGGCCTTCCCGACCTTCTTGAGCTTCTGCGTGGTGATGCCGCGCTCGAAGCGAATCTCGTGCAGGTGGCCGCCGCGCCTGATGCGCGTGATCATCTCTTGCGAGAGCGCGTTGACGACCGAGATGCCGACGCCGTGAAGGCCGCCCGAGACCTTGTAGCCCCCTTTGCCGAATTTTCCGCCGGCGTGCAGGATCGTCATGATGACTTCGACGGCCGGCAGTTTTTCTTCGGCGTGCATGTCCACGGGAATGCCGCGGCCGTCGTCTTCGACGGCGCAGGCGCCGTCCTTAAAGAGCGTGACCGTGATGTTGTGGGCGTGGCCGGCGAGCGCTTCGTCGACGGCGTTATCGACGGCTTCGTACACGAGTTGATGCAACCCGCGCTCGGAGGTATTGCCGATGTACATTCCCGGACGTTTGCGGACCGCTTCGAGTCCTTTGAGGACTTCGATCTGTTCCGCGCCGTAATTATCTGACATTCGTTCTTTAGATTCTCTCGTTACCGTATAGGATGTCGTGCAGCTCGTCTCCGAGCAGGTCGCGCACGACGGCAGGTGCGATGCGTTCGGGGTCGAGCCCGCTCTTGAGCAACACGTAGGAACTCGCGATCATGCGTTCGCGGTGGGTCATCGCGCGGCGGCCCGATTTGACGAGGCGCACAAGAACGTCCCACCAGCGTTGCAACAGCCGCCTGCGGATCGACTCGTACTCCGATAATTGCAAGCCCTCGACTAAGCCCGAGACGCCGGCGAAGCCGAGCCACGGGGCATCGTAGAGCAGCTGCGCCACCGCCTGCGTGCGCCGCTCGGCCCGTGCGTTAACGCACGGCACGCAAAGCGCTCCGACGGAGGGCGCAACCCAAACTCCGCACTGATCACACTCTTTCCACCCGGCGGCGGCTTTGGCCCGCTGGGCCGCGGTCACGTCCTCGCGAAAGCGGGCCACGGCCGCATCGAGCGTGACGGAGGGCGCGCGATCGTCCTCGACGCGCCGCAGACGCTCGCGGCGCGCGTTAGCAGCGGCGCGCGCCGGCGCGTCTTCGAGAATTTGGCCGACGCGAAACCGCAGTCGCTCCGGGCGCGAGCCCGTGCGCGCGCCCACCGCCGCGAGAATCCGCTCGCTTAGGAACGAGAGCTGCTGGCTCCAGGCGCTGGTACGCGTTACGATCAGCAGCGCGCCGCGCTCGAGTTCCGCCGGCCGGCAATGAGCGGCCACGTCGGCCCCGACGATTGCGGGCCAGGCCGTGCGAATCGCGACGAGCGGGTCTTCACTGGCGGCTATGCCGGGCGTCCACGCTCCGACGGCGTTCTTGAGTGGGCGCAGCGTCATGCCGCGCTCCCCGAAGCCGGTGCCACGCCGCCGCCGGCGATGCGAAAGATCGTTGCCCCGGCGAGCTCGGGCGGCAAATGCGTGGCCGTGATGAACGCCTGCTCGTAGCCGCCGACGCCCTCGAGAAAGGCTCGCGCCCGCGCCGCATCGAGCTCGGAGAGAACGTCGTCGAGTAAGAGCAGCGGCGCCTCGCCGGACCGTTCGTGCATGACGGTGTATTCGCCGACCTTGAGGGCCAGTACCGCCGTGCGCTGCTGCCCCTGCGAACCGTAGGCCGCCAGCGACGCGCCGTCGAGTTCGAGCGCGAGATCGTCGCGATGGGGGCCGACGAGCGAGGCCTTGCGCGCGAGCTCGGCCGTTTCGACCGCTCGTAAACGTGCGGCGAACGCGGACGCGACTGCGGCGTGCGTCGGCGCCTCAAACGCAACGTTGGGCTCGTAACGCACTTCCAGCGCCTCCGCCTGGTTCGTCCAGCGCGCGTGTACGCGCGCCGCAGCGGCCCCGACGGCGGCCACAAAATGACGGCGCGCGAGCATCAGTTCGGTGCCGGCCTCAACGAGGGTCGCATTGTAGATCGCGAGCAGTTCGCGGTCGGGTTCTTGCGCGCCGCGCAGCACCGCCGATTTTTGGGCCAACGCTTTTTGGTAGCGCGCCAGCTCGCGATAGTACTGCGGGCGATCTTGCGCGAGCGCGACGTTGAGCAGCGCACGCCGCTCGCTCGGCGGGCCGCCGACTAAATGCAGATCGGCCGGCACGAACGTGACCACGCGCAATGCGCCCAGAAACTTCGCATAGCGCACGCTCTGACCGTTAACGGTATAGAGTTTTCGGGTCCCGCGCGCACTCGCCGTTATCGTGCATCCCAGGTTGATCGACCCGGCGCGAATCTGCGCGCGCCCGGAGATCGATGCGAGCTCCAGACCGCTGCGTATGAGGTCGTGCTCTTTACTCGTGCGAAAAGACTTCCCGGTTCCCAGCAGCGAGATGGCCTCGAGCAGATTGCTCTTTCCCTGCGCGTTGGCTCCGACGAAGACGTTGAGACCCGGCGCCGGTTCGAAATCCAGCGCCGCGTAGTTACGAACGTTCGAGAGCGTGACGTTAGTGAGTCGCACGCCGCCGCGGCGTCATTGCCGTAGCGGCATGAGGACGTAGAGTTGCGCGGCGCCGTCGGTTGGCTCGAGCGGACGAATCGCGGCGGGCGAGAGCGCTCCCAGAAACTCCACGACGGTCTGCGGTGAATCGATGTGATTGAGAATCTCGACCAGGTAGCGCGCGTTAAACGCGATCGTGAGATCTTCGCCCGTTTGCTCGATCTCGAGTTCTTCGTAGGCGTTGCCGGAGACGTCGGAGCTGGCCGTCACGATCAGCGTTTGATTGGCCATCGCGAGTTTCACCATGCTGGCGCGATCGCCGGCGACCAACTCCGCGCGCTTGAGCGAGGCGATGAGTGCGACCGTGTTGACCGTGGTCGAGCGATCGAACTTCGCCGGAATCACCTGCCCGTAGTTAGGATACTGTCCGTCGACTAACCGCACGATGATCGAGGTGTCGCCCGAAGCGAACATCAGCTGGTTGCTCGACGCGCCGAGCGCCGTTACGGTGATCGTTTCACCGCCGCCGAGGTTGCGGGCCGCTTCGGCGAGCGCGCGCGACGGCACGATGAACTTCTCGCTCCCCGTGATACCGTTCTCCAGTGTCGTCTGCCACTTCGCCAGCCGGTATCCATCGGTCGCGACCATCGTCAGCGAATCGCCCTCGATCTCGAGTAGCGTCCCCATCAGCACCGCACCGCGCGCCTCTTCGCTCGACGCCGCAAAGATCGTGGCGTTCACGCCATCGCGAAAGCGTTTGCCCGCGATGCTGAAGTTCGTCCCTTTTTGGGCCGAGGGGAGCGGCGGGTATTCATCCGGCGGGAGCGCGTGAAAGTCGTAATTGCTGCGCTCGCACTTTACGCTCGCGCGCGTCGGCGTGCCGGTTAACTCCAGCAGCCCGGCCGGCAGATTGCCGAGATAACTCGAAAAGAGCTTGGCCGGAATCGTTACGCTGCCGGCTTCGGCGATTTCGGCGGGAAACGCGTGTTCGAGCGTCAGCTCCAGATCCGTCGCCCGTACCGAGATCTTGCCGTCCGCGGCTTGCAACAGCACGTTGGAAAGAATCGGCACCGTAGTGTGCGCGTTGACGACCTTGCTCGCCGCGCCCACTGCGCTCGCGATGTCCTTGGTGTTGGCCGTGAATTTCATGGGAAAGGCGCTCCGCTCTAAGCTGCGCGCCCCCCAGCTTTGCTGGGGCCCCCGACGAGGGCTTGGGCGCCTGAATGTTTTTGCTGACTTGTGCGCTCCCCGTGGGCGCCCGTGGATGACTGATCTACGCTCGTGGATGTTGGTTTGCGGTTTGTCCACCGGTTTGGGGTGGGGCGTTTTTCTTAGGTAGTAGATAGAAAGATAGTCGTATCCGTAGTAGTGCGGTGCATTCTGCGAAGAAGCACCAAATCTCCCGGCGCTATGCGGGTTTGCGGTTCGAACAAGATGTGCATGACCGCTGCACGACCATACACATTTCCACGGCGCAGGGCATTCGAGCAGTTATCCACGCAGCGCGGGGCACCCTGTGCACCGAACGGTGAAAGGCGCAGGTGCCGCCTTTATTCATCGCGGCGATCGCCGTGTGTGGAACGACCCGGAGCGCAGTGGTGCCCCGGGCCGGAGGTGGTGGCGACGGCATGGCCTGCGGCTCAATCGTTCTGGCAGAGTGCCACGAGCGAACGAATCTTGTTGCGGTACGCTTCGTCGCGGACCATCTGGTCTTTGACTTTGTCACGGGCGTACATGACCGTGGTGTGGTCCTTCTTATTGAACTCCCGGGCGATGTGCGGGAGGGAGCAGTCCGTAAGTTCGGTGCAGATGAACATGGCGATCTGCCGGGGCGCGGCCAACCGTTGATCGCGGCGCGAGTTGTCCATCTCCTTCACCGTGAGGCCGTGCGCCTTCGCGACCTTTTCTTTAATAGAAGCGATCGTCACGCGGCGCAGCGGAGCGTTGGCGACGGCGTTCTTGAGGACTTCGGCGGCCAGATCGACCGTGATCTGGGACTTCGTCAGCGAGGAGAAGGCGACGACGCGGATCAGCGCGCCTTCGAGTTCGCGAATGTTTGAGGGGATCACTTTGGCGATGAACGAGGTCACCTCGTCGGGGACCGGGATCTTCTCGGACTCCGCCTTCTTGCGCAGGATGGCCTCACGCGTCTCGAGATCGGGCGGCTGAATGTCGGTGAGCAGGCCCCATTCGAAGCGCGAGCGCAGTCGCGACTCCAGCGTTTGGATCTCCTTGGGAGGGCGATCGCTCGAAATGACGAGTTGGCGGCCGGATTCGTGCAGCGAATTAAACGTGTGGAAAAACTCTTCTTGCGTCTGCTCTTTGCCCTCGAGAAACTGAATATCGTCGATCAGGAGCACGTCGACGTGCCGGTATTTATTGCGAAACTCCAGCGTTTGATTGTTTTTGATGGCGATGATGAATTCGTTGGTGAACTTCTCGCTCGACACGTAGACGACGTTTGCGGTCGGGTTGTCCTGCATGACGCGATGACCGATGGCGTGCATTAAATGGGTCTTGCCGAGGCCGACGCCGCCGTACAGAAAGAGCGGGTTATAGGCGCGGGCCGGCGCGGCCGCCACCGCCTGCGAGGCGGCGTGGGCGAACCGGTTGGAGTTGCCGACCACGAACTCCTCAAAGGTATATCGCGAGTTCAAATTGCCGGGCCGAAACTCGTCGTTCGGGCGCAGGGTCGGCATCGGGGCGGAGGCGGTAGCGCCCGACAGGGCGGCCGCTTGCTGCTCGCCGTTCTCCGCTATAACGGTAAATTGAAGTTCGAGTACGGCACCGAAGGTTTCGGTCAGGACCTGCGAGATCTGGGCTTTAAGCCGGTTCTCAACCCAATCCCGCGCGAAGTTATTCTGGACTGCCAGGAGCAGCTCGTTTCCGGTGAGGGAGACCAAGCGCAGGGGCTTGATCCACATCTCGAAGATGGGTTTGGAAAACTTCTGCTCGAGCGCCGCAAGTGCCGATTGCCACAAGTCGTTCGAGATGTCGGTGTTGCCAATCGCAAGCGCCATTCGCTACCAAGACCGCCCTTCGTATCTGCTAACGTCGGAAACACGATGACGACTTAAGTCGCCACGGCGGTCCGGCGTGGAGGCACGTGAGTTGGCTTAATCGGCCTGCTATCCTGCGCGAAAAAGGCAAATTGTTATGCACTTATACACAGGCAAAAAAAGCTGATTTTACGGGCTTAAAGCGCGCATCCCCACCGCGGATTTGCGGGGATTGACAGGCGCGTAAAAGCCCGTAAACAGGGCCGCTGCGGGCCCGCGCCGCGATTTAGCGGCGGAACTTCTCCACAGCGTTGTCCACACGTGTGGACATCCGGTGAAACGGGGATGGCCTACGAGCGCGTCGGCGATCTTTGCTCGGGCGCTATTGACGCCCGTGGCGGGCGGGTCCTATACTTAGGGGCTGTATGCCGCCGTTATCTGGCGGCTACGTTTTCTAGGAGTGTTTGAACCACCATGAAGCGGACCTTTCAGCCGCACAATCGACGCCGTAAGCGCGTCCACGGCTTCCTCGAGCGGATGTCCACCAAGAATGGCCGCCGCGTCCTCGCCGCGCGCCGCAAAAAAGGGCGTCATCGCCTGACGGTCTGATGCGACGCTTTGCCAGCCTCCGGCGCCAGGCGGACTTCTCCCGCCTTCGCCAGCGCGGCCGGCGCATTGCGACTCCCAGCTTGATGCTCTACCGCAGCGACGCCGCCGCGGCCGACGACCGCCCCCTGGTGGGGATCTCGGTCTCGAAAGCCGTCGGCAAGGCCGTCGTCCGCAATCGATTGCGCCGCCGCCTCGCGGCGATTCTTCAGGAAACCCTCGACGGGCGCACGCGCATGCGCCTGTTGATCGTTCCACGCCCCCACGCGGCCGCCACGCCCTTCGATGCGCTCGCCGCCGAGCTCGGGCGGGCCCTCGGCTAACGTGCGCTCGCTGCTGCTCGCCGTTCTTCGTCTCTACAAGCTCGTACTTTCGCCCTTGCTGCCGCCCGCTTGCCGGTTTTATCCGTCCTGCTCGGAGTATGCGGCGCAGGCTATCGCGAAACACGGGGCGCTGCGGGGAAGTATCCTGGCCGCGAAACGACTCGCGCGCTGCCACCCCTTGAACCCAGGCGGCGTCGACCCCGTACCCGATAGCCGAGTGCCCCGACATTAGCTCGCTGAAAGGTCTCCCTTGCACCTGTTCCTAGGTTTTTCCAATCCCCTCATTCCGGTCGTCAACGTCGTCTACGCGATCATCAGCTTCATCCATGCGTATCTGCCGGGACACAACTGGGGATGGAGCCTCGTCATCTTCGCGCTGCTCTTCAAGCTCGCCGCGTGGAAGCTCAACGTCATGCAGTTCAACGGCATGATGAACATGCAGAAGATCGGCCCGAAGCTCAAGGCGCTGCAGACGAAGTACGGCAAGAGCGATCCGCAGAAATATCAGCAAGAGACGATGGCGCTCTACAAAGAATCGGGCGCCAATCCGATGGCCGGCTGCTGGCCGATGCTCATTCAGTATCCGGTGATTTTGAGCGTCTACTACGCCGTCATCGCGCATCGCGAAGTGCTCAACGGACAGAAGTGGCTTTGGGTCGGCAGCGCGGCCTCCGCTCATTCGCCGCATCTCTTCGGCGTCAACGTTCTGGCGACGAGCCTCGCGGCTCCCGACGCGATTTTGCTCGTGCTCTACATGATCTCGATGTATCTGTATTCGCGCTACGCGACGATGGCCTCGCCGGATCCGGCGATGGCCAATCAGCAAAAGATCATGGCGATCATGTCGCCGGTGTTGCTCGGCGTCTTCGGGTTTAAATATCAGTGGCCGTCGGCGATGGTGCTCTACTGGTTTGCCTACAACGCGTTCACGATGGCGCAGCAGTTCTATCTGTTGCGTAAGTACCATCAACCGCTTTCGATGCTCGATAACGAGCACGCGGTGACGGAGCTTGCGACCGACGGAGCGATGCAGAAGGCGCTCGTGGCAAACGCCAACGGTTCGAAAAACGGAAGCAAGAGCGGCGCCGCCGTAAACGGCGCGAACAAGAACAAGAAACGGAAAGGCGCGAAGAAGTAAGCCATGCACGACGATTTCGAACTCGAAGACCAGCAGCCCGCGGACGTTGCGGACCGCCAGATTCCCGGACGCTCGGGCGGCGGCGCGAGCCGCGCGAAACCCGCCGCACGCCGCGCTCGCAGCGCGCCGGCCGTGGCCGGAAAAACCGGGATGCCCGACGCCGCCAAACCGGCGCGCGCTCTGCTCGAGGAGATCTTGGGCAAGATGGGCGTGCCGCACGCCGAGATCGAGTACATCGCGCGCCCGGAGGGAGAGTACTTCGAAGTCAACGGCCCCGACCTCGCTATGCTGATCGGCCGCCACGGCAACACGCTCGAGGCGCTCAATCTGATCTTCAATAACATCATCAACGTCGGCGTGAAGAACAATCGCAAATACTATACGATCGATGCGGAGGGGTACCGCGCTCGCCGCGCGGAGCAGCTGCAGAGCCTCGCGCAGGTGATGCTCGAGCGTACGATTCGCGAGAAGAAGCCTCAGCGGCTCGAGCCGATGCTGCCGTCGGAGCGCAAGATCGTTCACATCGCGCTCGCCGACAACGAATTCGTGCGCACGGAATCGGAGGGCGTCGAGCCGGAGCGCCGTTTGGTCATCTATCCCAAATAACCCGCACTTGAACGACGATACGATCGTCGCGATCGCGACGCCGCCGGGAAAAGGGGCGATCGCGATCGTGCGCGTGAGCGGTCCGCAGGCGCGTGCATTTGCAACGCGCCTGCTCGCATCTAAGGAGCCGCTCGAGCATCGCGTGGCTCGCTACGGCGCGATCTGCGATGAAGATGGCCGCCCAATCGATCGAGGTCTGGCGCTTTTCGCGCTCGCTCCGCGCAGCTACACGGGCGAAGACACGCTCGAACTGCACGTGCACGGATCGCCGGCGATCGCGACCGAACTCGTGCGCGCCCTGCTCGCGTGCGGCGCGCGGTATGCGGCTCCTGGCGAGTTCACGCGCCGCGCGTTCTTCAACGGGAAACTCGATCTGCACGCGGTCGAGGCCGTCGCCGATCTCATCGATGCCGAGAGCCGCTCGGCGGCCCGCGCCGCGAGCGCGAATCTGGGAGGCGGGCTCGCGAACGAGGTCCGCGCGATTCGCGCGCAACTGCGCGCGCAGCTCGAAGAATTAGCCGGCGCGATCGACTTTCCCGATGAGATCGCGCAGCCCGAGCCCGCGCGCCTGTACGGCGCGATCGCGCACGTTGCCGACGCGCTGCGGCGCCTGCGGCGCGACGGCGAAGTGGGGCGCCTCGTGCGCGAGGGCGTGAGCGTCGCGATCGTCGGACCGCCGAACGCGGGCAAATCGTCGCTGCTCAACGCGTTGCTCGGCGAAGAGCGCGCGATCGTATCGGAGACTGCCGGCACGACGCGCGACACGATTGAAGAGTCGATCGCCGTGCAAGGCGTAACGGTGCGCCTGATCGATACGGCGGGAATCCGGGCACACGCGGATCGACTCGAGGCCGCCGGTATCGAGCGTACGGAACGCGCGCTCGCGAGCGCGCGCGTCGCGCTCGTCGTCCTCGACGGGTCGCGCGCGGTCGACGCGGAGACGCTTGCAATGCTGGATCGGACGGCGAAGCGCTCGCGCGTCGTCTTTTGGAACAAGGCCGATCTGGGCAGTGCCGGAGCGCGGCAGCTCGACGCGTCGCCGGCCGTGATCGGCAGCGTGCGCGATCGCGCGACGCTCGATGCGTTGCGCGCCGCGATCGCAAAGGCGGCGTGGGGCGGCGAAGCTCCCGACCTCGAACGCCCGCATCTCGCGTCGCTGCGGGAGTTCGACGCCGTGAATGCGGCACTCGTTGCGCTGGCGCAGGCGCAACGCACGATCGGCTCGGGCGATCCGAGCGATCTGGCGGTTCCCGATCTGCAGCGGGCGTTTGCCGCTCTCGGACAACTCACCGGCGACGAGGCGAACGAGGAACTCCTCGACGCGATCTTCGCGCGCTTCTGCATCGGAAAGTGAACGGAACGTGACGCTGATTCTGCTCGTCGTGGTGGCCGGCGTCTTCTTCTTGCTCAGCGGCGTACGAACGCACGCGCGCACGACCGGCAGCAAGGCCGCTTATCGGCTGATTCTGGGTCCGACGCTCATCGCGCTCGGCGTGATGCTCTTCCCGTTCGTGCTCGCGTCCCGATTGTTGATGCTCGCGGGCGTGGCGCTAACGGGCGTTGCGGCGTTGGGAATCGCGCTCTCGAAACGAAAGTCTTAGCCGCTTCCGTTGTCGGGCGAGGCGTTGTCGCCGCCGCACAAATAGTCGAGCGTGGAACTGCACGCTTTGACGGTGACGGACTGCGCGCCGCGGACCACCGTAACGTGCGTGCTCTGCGGAGGGACGTCGTTCGACGTCATCGTGAGCGTGTACCGTCCCGGAGCGATGCGGGTGAAGGCGAACCGGCCGTTGCGATCGGTGACGGCCGAGATCGTTTTGCCGGCGGCGTGCGTCGCGACGGTAACGCCGACGAGCGGTTGACCGGTCGTTTTGTCGGTAATGTGTCCGGCCAACAGCGCGATCGCGCCGACGGCCAAGAGTGTGGATGCACGGTGCATGGCGTGCTCTTCGACGTTCGCCGCCCGCGCGCTTTGTCGGCTCTGGTAGAATAGAACGTCATGGAGAGCGCTCTTCGCCCGGACGACGCGGGCGTCATTATCGTTGGCGGCGGTCACGCCGGGGTCGAGGCGGCCCTGGCTGCGGCCCGCATGGGCGTGCCGTCGATGCTCGTAACCGGCGATCCGGAGCGCATCTGCACGCTTCCGTGCAATCCTTCGATCGGCGGAAGCGCGAAGGGCCAGCTCGTTCGCGAGATCGATGCGCTGGGCGGCGAGATGGGCCGCCTGATCGACGGCTGTTCGCTGCACGCGCGCTTTTTGAACGAATCCAAAGGCCCGGCCGTGCGCGCGCTGCGCGCGCAAGCCGATAAGCCGGCATACGCGCGATTGGCGCTCGCCGTTTTGCGCGCGCAGCCGAACTTGCAGATCGTGCGAGGAATGGTGGAGTCGCTCGTCGTGCGCGGCGGCGCCGTGCGCGGCGTGCGCTGCACCGACGGCGCGCGCTACTACGCGCGGCGCGTCGTGCTCGCAACCGGGACGTTTCTGGGCGGCAAGACGTTTCGCGGCGATCACGTTGAAGACGCCGGGCGTTTCGGCGAAGCGCCGTCGATCGGTTTGGCGCACGGGCTGCGCGAGTTGGGTTTTCCAACGCGCCGTCTCAAGACGGGAACGCCGCCGCGCATCGATCGTAGTACGGTCGATCTCGCCGCGATGGGAGTGCAGGCTCCCAGCGCCGTGCCGCTGCCGTTTTCGTATCGCAGCGCGCCGCGCTTTGCCGGCCCGCAATTGCCGTGCTATATCACGCAGACGAACGAAACGACGCACGCGCTCGTGCGCGAAAACCTGCATCGCTCGCCGCTCTACGGACTCGATTTAATTCGGGGAATCGGCCCGCGATATTGCCCGTCGATCGAAGACAAGGTTATCAAGTTCGCGCACAATCCGGCGCATCAGCTCTTCATCGAGCCCGAGGGATGGGACGAACCGACGTGGTACGTCGGCGGCTTTTCAACGTCGCTGCCCGCGGAAGTGCAGCTGCGGATGCTGCAGACGCTGCCGGGGTTGGAAGGCGTCGCGATGCTGCGCGCCGGTTACGCGGTGGAATACGACATGGTGCCACCGACCGAACTACACGACACGCTCGAGACCCGGCGCATCGCGGGCCTCTTTCATTGCGGACAACTCAACGGTACGTCGGGCTACGAGGAGGCGGCCGCGCAAGGATTAGTTGCGGGCATCAACGCCGCGCGCGCCGCGCAGGGCCGCGAACCCGCCCGTTTCGGACGCGACGTCGCGTATATCGGCGTGCTGATCGACGATCTGGTCAGCAAGGGCGTCGACGAACCGTACCGCATGTTGACCTCGCGTGCGGAGCATCGCGTGATCCTGCGCCACGATAACGCCGATACGCGTCTCACCCCGTGCGGCCGGGAGCTGGGGCTCGTTCCGGATGCGGACTGGGACGCCTATCGCGAGCGCCGGGAGGCGCTTGCCGCCGGGCTCGCCGCCGCCAAGTCCACGCGCGCCGGCGTACGAACCATCGGCGCGACCGAATTGCCGCCGGGCACGACGATCGCGGAGGCCCTACGGCGTCCGGCGATAGAGTTTGAGGATATAGCGGGATCGTTCGAACCGCCGCTCGAGCCGCCGATCGGCGAGCGCGTGGCGATTGAAATCAAGATCGAAGGCTACGTGCGGCGGCAAGAAATGGCGATAGCAAAGGCGTTCAAAACCGACGCCGTGCCCATTCCGGGCGGATTCGCCTACGCGGAGATCGTCGCACTCTCGCGCGAGGCGCGCGAGAAACTGGCGGCTCAGCAGCCTCGGACCCTCGGGGCGGCCGGCCGAATCCCGGGCGTGACGCCGGCGGACTTGGCGATTCTCGGCCTCTTCGTGCGGCGCGCGGCCGCGCCGGCCTCGACCGCCCTCTAGCCTATGTCCATCGCTTCAGAGCTTCGGCAGCGGCTTACCGGCGCGGGGGTCGCGGCGATCCTCTGCGATCCCCTGGCCGCCTATGGCCAGGCACTCTTGGAAACCAACCGCCGAATGAACCTGACCGGCGCCGAGAGTGCCGAGGAGCTCCTGCCCCACCTGCTCGATAGCCTGAGTATCGCTTCGTACGTCCGCGATAGCCTCGTCGACGTCGGCTCGGGCGGAGGGTTACCGGCTATCCCGCTCGCGATTGCTACCGGCGTGCCCGTGACGATGATCGAGTCGACCGCCAAGAAGGCCGCGTTCCTCACGGAGATGCTGGCGGCCCTGGGACTGCCGGGGCGGGTCGTCGCGCACCGGGCCGAAACGGCCGGGCACGATCACGAACTGCGCGGCCGCTTCACGACCGGCACCGCCCGCGCCGTTTCGTCGGCCCCGGCCGTTGTCGAGTTGCTGCTCCCGTTTCTCGCGCCCGGCGGCGTCGCGATCCTGCAGCGCGGCACCGTGAACGACCGCGAACGAAACGCGCTGGCCGATGCCGCCCCCATGTTAGGCGGCGAGGTCGCGCAAGAGATCCCGCTCGACGGCGAACGCCGAATCATCCTCGTCCGAAAACTCCAAGCGACCCCAGATCGCTTCCCACGCCGCATCGGCGTCCCCGAAAAACGCCCCCTCTGCCTCTAACGTTTCACGGGAAACACCACCCTCGAAAAAACCAGCCCGCTGTTCTGTCATGCTGAGC